>JAZUFS010000030.1:0-5131 GCA_045640805.1 Treponemataceae bacterium | reverse complement strand
AAAGCATACCGTGCTCGATTCTGCCGCGGCTCTTGCACTTAACTTCCAGCTTTTAAAAACGGCACGCGGAGTTGCACCAGAAACAGACGCAGCTGCTGTCATAACAGCGGATGATGTGAATAACGCAAAGAATGCGCTGCTTTCTTTCGCGGGAGCAAAACGCCGCAGTGAAATTGTCGGTCAGACTGAAATTGCCGTGAAGGGCGGGTCAGCCGGTTCTGCTTCCAAAAACAGCATTGTTGTCATAGACGACTACGGTCATCATCCGACTGCGGTAAAGACAACGCTTGAAGGCTACCGTGCTTTCTATGAAGAGTATGTCATTATTGCAGACTTCATGAGCCACACGTACACGCGTACCGCAGCGCTGCTTGAAGAGTTTGCCTCAAGTTTCGGCGCCGCTGATGAAGTCATCCTGCACAAGATTTATCCGAGTGCGCGCGAAGTCTATTCTGGCGGCGTAAACGGAAAAATCCTTTATGCACGGACATGCGCCCATCACGATAATGTTAATTACTACGAAGAAATACTTGATGCAAAAGACTATGTGCTTGACCGCCTTGCCAAACCGCTGCCCGAAGGAAAGAAGGGCTACCTTCTTGTGACGATGGGCGCGGGTGACAACTGGAAGCTCGGTCGCGCAGTCCTTGATGCATTGACAGCCCTTTAATGGCTGTTTCAGGAGAAACAAAATGAGAAGCATGACAGGCTATGCCTACAAAGAAATAGCAGATGAGAACGTAAACCTTTCAGTAGAGATAAAATCATGGAACTCACGGTTCCTTGACCTTTCAGTAAATATGCCGTCATATCTCGGCCGCCTTGAACAGCGCATCCGGGAAGCGGCTTCAAGCTCCATCCTCCGCGGAAAGGTCGAGCTCAACATCCGTCTTCGCGAGAAGAATGCGCCAGTCACCATTGACGTTGACGAGAACGCCGCCCGCGTTTACAGGGAAGCTATTCAGAAAGTGCAGAATGCATGCGGACTCGGCCTTGAAAAGATACCGCTTCAGCTTATCGTAAATCAGGACGGCGTTCTGAACATTCAGAAAGATACCGACCCTGAGCGTTTCTGGGCAATGATTGAGCCTGTTTTCAAGGACGCACTTAGAGACTTTACCGCAGACCGTGACCGTGAAGGCGCCAACCTCAAAAAGGATCTGCTTGAAAAGCTTGCCAGAATCGAGGAGTCAGAAAAACTCTTCAAGGACTGGATTCCGCAGATGGAAGGCCTGTTCCGTGAAGGCATTCTGAAGCGCTTCCACGAGGTGCTCGGCGACGAGGTTGATGAGCAGCGCGTCATGACTGAAACTGCAGCACTACTCGTGAAGTACACCATCAACGAAGAAGTCGTGCGTCTTCAGAGCCACATCGACGCGCTCAAATCTGAAATGGAAACGAATCCCGCACCGGGACGCAAGATTGACTTTATCTGCCAGGAAATGAACCGCGAAATAAACACCATCGGCTCAAAGAACCAGTTCATTGAAGTAGGTCAGGCGGTCATTGCCGCAAAGGATGCGCTTGAGAACATCCGCGAGCAGGCAAAAAACGTGGAATAACGATGAAAAACCAACAGAGTTGGTTTTTCATCAACACGAGCGGCTGCGCCGTTCGTGCGGGATAAATCAGTTATGATTATTATTTTTATTATAATAATGGCGGTCGTCTTCCTTGTTCTTCTGGTTTCGTTCATCATCTACCGCGAAGCGTTCTGCTTTGACAGGAAACTTTCTCTTGAAAAATACTGCATCCTTGAAGGAGACCAGTACGAGCCGCTGCGTCCGCACATGAATGAAATGGTCGACCAGGCCTGTGCGCTTCCGTATGAGGATGTGTGGACGACAAGCTTTGACGGACTGAAGCTTCACGGCAATTTCTATGCCGGAAAAGAAGGTGCTCCCATCCAGATAATGTTCCACGGATATCACGGAAATCCGACACGCGATTTCAGCGGCGGAATACCTCTTGCCGTTTCTCAGGGATTCAATGTACTTGCCATTGATGAGCGGGCGCATGGTAAAAGTGAAGGTAAGTGCCTGACATTCGGCATTCTTGAACGGCGTGATGTCGTTTCCTGGGCAGAATATGCAGCTGAAAAGTTCGGCAGTGACAGACCGATTATTCTTACAGGTATTTCGATGGGAGCGGCAACCGTCCTTATGGCGTCAAACCTCGAACTTCCAGAAAGTGTAAAATGCATTATTTCTGATTGCGGTTATACATCACCTGAAGAAATAATTGCAAAAGTAATGAAAGAGATGCACCTTCCACCTGTGTTATTGATGCCGTTCGTACGTCTTGGAGCCAAATTGTTCGGTCACTTTACCCTTGATGAAGCGGATGCACCGTCGTCGCTTTCAGAAACGAAACTGCCAGTTCTGTTTATCCATGGTGAAGATGACCGCTTTGTTCCCTGTGAAATGAGCAGACGAAACTATGAAGCATGTAACAGCACAAAAAATCTGTTCACTGTTCCTGATGCCGGACATGGCCTTTCATTCATAATTGATCATGAAGGATATATTACTGTGCGGAATCAGTTTTTGAATCAAGTTTTTTCTTCAAAATAAGGAAAAATACGCAATTATCGCATTGAACAAAGTAACTTATCATCAACGTAGAGACAAAACTTTTAAATTCTGCCAGTTTTTTTGTACCGCGTCATTACCACAATATATGTCACAATCAGCGGAATGCATGCGGCGAAGAAAGCGGCCGGTCCTGCGAAACAGATACCCTTAAAGCCGAGCCAGCGGGGCAGCGTGAAGGCGCAGACGGTGCGTGCTACAAGTTCGAAGAATCCGCACATAAGCGGCATGAACGTATGTCCTATAGCCTGTAAAGTGTTGCGGAATATAAAAATAAGAAATAGGACCGGGTAGAAACATCCGATAATTCTCAGATAGAGCTGACTTGCTTCAAGAACTTCCTGATTGTAAGCGGCACCAGAATCGAGAAAGAAGCCGGTGAGCTGATTAGGGAAAAGAAGAACGATTGCCATTGCAACAAACGAGAACCCGAGCGTAAGGACTGTTCCGGCAAGAGTACCTTTGCGTACGCGGTCCATCCGCTTGGCGCCGAAGTTCTGGCCGATGTAGTTTGCCATGACGATACCGAAGCTCATGCCTGCAACGGTGATGAACTGTTCGACTTTTGCACCCGCGGTCTGACCGGCTATTACTGCCGGCCCGAACTTATTGAGCGCACCCTGCAGAATGGTAACGCCGATTGCGGTAACCGAGTTCTGAAGCGCCATCGGCAGTCCTATGCGAAGGTGTTCGCACGCAAAACTCCAGTCCCATTTGAAATGGCGTTTTTCAACATGCAATTCTTTATATTTCTTTGAAATGACTATTAAGCACAGAATGCCTGAAACTGCCTGAGAGAAGACCGTTGCGTATGCAGCACCTGCAACTCCCCATCCGGCATATTTGATGAGTGAATAATCAAGTACAATGTTAAGGCAAGATGAAAGAATCAGGAAGTAAAGCGGAGTCTTGCTGTCACCTACGGCACGCAGAATGCATGAGCAGGTGTTGTAGAGAAGTGCTGTGGCAATGCCGCTGTAAATGACTGAAATATACGCTATGGTCAGGTCAATGACTTCATCCGGTGTATTGATTGCCTTGAAGATAGGGCGTGCGGTAAGTAATGCAACTGCAGTGAAAATGATGGCAGAAATACTGTTGAGCATGATGTTCATGGCGACTGAACGCTTGAGCCGTTCTTCATCTTTTGAACCGAATGCCTGAGCAGTAACGACTGCATATCCTGATGTAAGACCGAAGATAAAGCCCATTATCATGAAATTGACAGGACCGGTTGTGCCGACGGCAGCGAGCGCGTTTGTACCAAGAAGGCGGCCGACGATGATTGAATCGACCATGTTATAAAGGTTCTGGAACGTGTTCCCAAGAAGAATGGGAATTGCAAACAGGAAAATAATCTTAAACGGATTTCCCTGTGTCATGTCTTGCTTCATACTGATGTATTACACCTTAGAAAGAAAAGTTTCAATCAGTAAAATGTATGCAGATTACTCAAATTTAACACGCGGTATTACATAGAAATACGCAATCGCTAGCGGAATTGCCGCACTGAACCACGCGACAGGACCCGCTATGCAGATTCCCGTATATCCGAACCAGATAGGCAGCGTAAATGCGCAGACAGTACGTGCGACAAGCTCGAAAACGCCTGCCATCAGCGGCCAGAATGTCCTTCCGATTGCCTGCAGCGTATTCCTGTAGATGAAAATCACGAAAAGAGCAGGAAAGAAAATGCCCGCAATGTGAAGATACTCACGGCTTGCGGCAAGGACAGCCTCATTGTTTTCAGCCCCTGCATCCATAAATAGCCCGGTGAGCTGATCTGGGAAGATGAGCGCAATCGCCATTGCAACAAGCGAGAAGGCGAGTGTAAGCGCCGTTCCTGCCCACACGCCCGATTTCACGCGGTCAATGCGTTTCGCACCGTAATTCTGGCCCGTATAGTTCGCCATGACAACGCCGAAACTGCCCGCTGCAACTGAAATGAGCTGCTCGACTTTTGCGCCCGCAGCCTGACCTGCAATGCTCGCCGGTCCGAAATTGTTGAGCGCGCCCTGCAGCACGATGACGCCGATTGCCGTAATGCTGAACTGGAACGCCATCGGCAGCGCTATCCGTAAATGCTGCGCCGCAAAGCCCGTATTCCACCCGAAATGACGCCTGCTGACCCTCAGATCCTTGTATTTGCAGATGATGACAACCAGACAGAGAACGCCTGACAATGCCTGTGAGAACACCGTCGCCCAGGCCGCGCCCTTAACGCCCATCCCCGTATACTTGATGAGCACATAATCGAGTACGATGTTCAGCACTGATGAGAAAATCAGGAAGTAGAGCGGCGTCTTGCTGTCACCGACCGCGCGCAGGATGCACGAACACGTATTGTACAGAAGCGTTGCGGAAAGCCCCGCGAAAATGATGTTGATGTAATCAAGCGTCAGGTCAAGAATCTCATCCGGCGTGTTTATCAGAGTGAAAATGAGACGTGATGATGCCAGCGACAGAACCGTGAACAGGACCGCAGAAATACAGTTCAACATGATGTTCATGGCAATAGACCGCTTCAGGTATTCAGGGTC
>JAZUFS010000029.1:0-4887 GCA_045640805.1 Treponemataceae bacterium | reverse complement strand
GCGAAAACGCCTTTATCCGTTGAGACGCGGTACATCTTGTGCATGAAGCCGCCTGAAACCGGCTCCGGCTCTCCGCAGAGCTTCCCGAGAGCGCACTGCGTCATCAGGCGCAACAAAAGCAGTTCTATATTTTCATCCATCAATCAAGTTCCTTCAAAGCGGCTTATCGTCACACACAAGCGCCTCAGCCTGCACCCACGCTGGCTCAAAGCCGCTTGATAGCGCCGTTTTCCATGAGCCCAGGTTTGAAAGACTCGTTCCGTAATACGGAATGGCGCCCCGGGCAAAGACTTCGTTCCGCAAAAGCGACACGAGCGTACGGGCGACGCCGCGGCCACGATACTCAGGAAGTACATCTATGCCGATCTGCCATAAATCGTCTTTGTCAGCGGATACGCCCGCCATACCCATGATGCGTTCACCATCCATTGCAGCGAGCGTAAGCTTGTCGGGGCGTTCGCTCTTGAAGCTTGAGCAGAGCACGTTCGGAAAATCCGGATGGCCATAGTACGCTTCGAACTCAGCTTTCTCCATCCATTTGAGGGAAAGGTCAGTCTGCACGTCCATGAGAAGAGGCTTTGGCGTGAACATGTGATGGGTCAGCGACATCTTGTAGCCGTGCTTGCGGAGGATGCATTCAAGCTCCCAGTAATTGTGCTGCTCAAAAAGCCAGAGCCCCTGCTTTCCCTTCACCCATTCGCTAAGCCACGGATGCAGCTTTTCATCAGCGGAAATGACCGTACCATGTCCGAATGTTGCCATCTGCAGGAAAAACGGCTTGTCGCTGAACTTACGGCGCCGCTCATCAAGCACTGAAAGCGTAATGGTGTTTTCGTCGCTCGAAAAAGCTTCGGGAGTGCAGTTGAACTCGTATGAAAGCTGCTCCGTAAAGCGGCGCGTTATTTTCTGAGAGGTCGGTAAGCTCGTCATTTCTTCACCCTGAGGCCCGCCATCTGCACGAAATGCGGGATGGTCGTTTCTGGCGGCATGATGTTTTCAAGCATGGCCATGTGTTCCTTTTCCCACGCGGCGATTTCCGCTTCTCCAAGCGATGCGCCAATGCCGCGGCACGCCTTTACACGGCCGTTCCAGCTTTCACGGGTGAACGGCACATCCACGTACAGTTCCTTATGAAAAGCCATGTCAAAAATGGAATAGGTATAGTCGTTGAACTGCAGCGGGCACTCATACGTCTGTCCGCCATTCCAGCTCGGATTAGCCTTTTTCACTGATTCAAGGCTCCTTCTGGTGATATCACATCTGTCCGGAAGCCACGCCATGTACAAAACAAGAAAAATGCCATCATCTTTCAGAAGGCTTGCAATCCTGGGCAGCGCCACATCACGCTTGAAATACATGAAGCACTGGGCCGCTGTAATCAGGTCAAAACTCTTTGGCGCAAAATCAAGGTCTTCCGTTGCAACCGTATGATACGTGATATCCATGCCGGCGGCTTCAGAAAGCTCTCGTGCCATCAGAATCTGGTTTTCTGAAATGTCACATCCCGTCCACGAGGCGCCATATCTGTACATATTGCGCGGAATGACGCCCGTTCCCGTTCCGACATCAAGACAGTTCTGGCCTTTTATGCCGAGTCCTGCATCAACAATTGCACGGTAAAACTCATCCGGATAGATATCACGATATTTTGCGTAGTCTTTAGAAGTGCGTCCCCAGTCAAACGCCTTTCCTTCATCTACATCCTTTAACTGCTGTGGCATAGTTCAGTCCTTTATGTCCTCTGACATTTCGCCTATCTGGCCGAGTTTCTCACCAAGCTTATAGTAGTAGCTTGAGTAGATAACCGGGTCGAGCAGGCTGATGTCTACGTCAAACGTATCTTTAGGGTCAAGGCGCTCATCCACCTGGATGTTCATGATTTTGCAGAAGAACGTGGTGGAACCGCCAAGCTCAACGGTCTTGACGACCTCGCATTCGTACACCCAGCGGCTTGCTTCCAGAACCGGCACATCCACAACTTCACCACGGCCCACTTCGTACGGAATGGCGTCCTTCTTCCCGTTCTTTCCTTTATGCGTTCCAAGGTAATCCATGAGACGGAGCATATCCGTGCTGACGAGGTTAATGCTCAGCTTCTTTTCCCTGAGCGCGTTCGTCTTGGTCCGCTTGGTACCGTACATGCTCACCGTCATGTGGTAATCCCAGTCTTTGTCGTTTGTCGCGCTTACCCACGTGATGGGCGCGAACTCGTATGAGCCGTCCTCGTTGTTCGTTCCGATGATGAACGCCGGCTGTACGCAGGACGAGAAATGCGTCCCGATTGATTTACGCTTACATTTTGTCATAAAAACACTCCCCGCTCTTCAGTATAACAGACGTACCCTGATTTTTGGGATAAAGCCGTGGTTTACGCAACCACAAATTCCTCGGGATACACCGCCTGCACTTTTGCGGCTGCGAAGTCCTTCTTGTTACGTGTGATGATGTAATCCGCATCCACGGAGAACGCGCATTCGTCCTGCAGGCAGTCCTCAAAATCGGGGAAGGTGTCGTTGTTCACTGCGGCGAGAATCTGGTCTTTCTTAGCTCCAGCTATATCAAGGAATGACAGGAAAGACATCATCAGCGTTCTGCAGGTTGCATCCTCAAACTCTCTTCTGATTACATACCAGATTGTTGCAACAGAATGCTGTGAGACATAGCCGAAAATGACAGATTTCCTGCACAAGTCAACAATTCTTTTCGACTCATCATAGAACGGTTTCCGTTTCAACAGAACATCAAGGATGATATTTGTATCAATAAAAACTTTTGGCTTTGCCTGTCTTTTAGAATGGTCCATATTTCTCCTTCATCGCTTCATAGCGCATCTGATCATAATCCGGGTCTTTTCCTTCATAGGTAAAAGGCCGTTTTTCCAGAATCTCCTGAATCGCCTTCCATGCAGCATCCTTGCGCGCCTGCTCTTCTTCAGGCGTTTCTTCTTCAACAATGACTTTAAGGCGCTGGCCTTCCTCGTACGGATACGGACTGTTGCCGCCTATAACGTGAATGGCGTCGTGAGAGAAATATGCGTCGTACGTGCGCGTCCGTGTCTTCCGTGGCGGAACAGGCAGAACAGGCTTTTCCGCAGCGGTATCAGCGGCATACGCAGGCTCGGCTTCATCAACTACAAGCAGTTCATCAGGCACATTCGGATAAAGCGGTGTCTTCTGTCCGGGAACCGCGGGCACCTTATTCGCTTTTATGAAAGCTTCATCGACGTGATAGAAAGCGGCGAGACTGGCGACCGTCCTGTCAGACGGCACAACCGTGCCCGCCTCATACTTGTTGTACGACTGCCGTGAAAGCCCGATAGCCTCAGCAACCTTTTCCTGTGAATAGCCGTTTACCGTGCGCAGATACTTCAAAATCTCTTTCATGTTTACACCTTGTATTTAGTATAGTATTAAATTTACATGTTGTCAATAATAAAGTTTACACATTGTCAATCTACAAAACCAGGAACCAGGGGACGGTTCTCTAGTACATTCTTTAATAATTGGTATCGTTCATGGTGGGCAGCCGTAGGGAGACGGGCATTCCGACCCGCATCGGCCCCGAGCCCGAAGGGCGAGTGAGATACCTTAGCGCCGCAGCGGGTTGGAATGAACGGTTCCCGTAAGGCTGCCCACCATGAACAGTGCTATTACTAGCGTGCACTAGAGAACCGTCCCCTGGTGCACGCTCGTTTGAGTAGAATTTCGCGTAGACTTCACCAGATTTTATGCTATAATTAACATAACTCTACTCAAAACTCTACCCAACTCAACTACCGGTAGGGTGACATCTGACGGAAGTGTGGCGATACTGAAATCAGCTTGCAGGCAAAAACACTCAAGGAGCAGATTATGCTGGAAAGAAATGCAAAAGGATTTATCATTGGGGATTACAAAGTTCCCACACATATCGTTGACGGATACAAGTATCTTATCGCCATTGAAGGCTGTCCGCTGACAGAGTTTTCAAAGGAAGGCTACAACAGGATTCTCTGGTACTTCCAGGAAAAGCTGGGGCTCAAGGTTTTTGTGGATAACCTGAACCATGATGAATGGAAGGATGCCGCAAAAGCAAAAACGATCGCTGAAATCACGAACCGTGCAAACATCGCCTACGGAGATGAAAACGCCGACTTTGCAAAAGACTTCATCGAGAGCTTTTCAAAAGAGTTCGATGAAAACAGCAGCGAAGTTTTCAACCGCGACCTGAAAAACACGCTGCTTGCCATCTACATTGAAATGAACGGCGACAAGGTAATCCTTGAGCTGCCCTACTGCACTGCTGAGAAAATCTGCGATGCTGTCGGTGAGATCAGCATTGACTGAGAAAGACAGCTGACGTGAATCCCAGAAGGAGAATGAAATGAACGCAGATAAAACAGGCGCGCTGATTAAGCAGCTCCGCACAAACAAAAATCTGACACAGGCACAACTTGCAGAGCTCGTGAACGTGAGCGACAAGGCTGTCTCAAAATGGGAGCGCGGCGACGGCTGCCCTGACATCAGCATACTGCCGAAACTTGCCGAAGTGCTTGGTGTTGAAATGGAAAGCCTTGTTGAAGGCTTCATCCCGAAAAGCCAGGATGTAAGCGGCATGCACATCAAGGACTACAACTTCCGTCAGCCGGATGTATATCCTAAGCGGATGCAGAAGGACATCCTCATGATGGGTGAGGAAATCCGGAAGAAAATCAACAACGCGTTCTCTGCCATTCTTAATGAACGCTGCGAGTTTTCTCTTTTCGGCGTTGATCAGATGGTAAACATTGAGTTTCTGCGTTCAGTGCCGGCAACCTGCTTTTTCTACGACTTTGACTACCAGAACAACGGCTTCTGCATTGAAATTGACACTGAGCTTGGAAAAATGCTGCTCCGTCAGGACGCTGCA
>JAZUFS010000028.1:0-1768 GCA_045640805.1 Treponemataceae bacterium | reverse complement strand
ACGCTGGATGAAGATCAGGTCGTTGTCAATTGTCTTCGGAATGCCGATGACGCTTATCTTAAGGCCACGCTTTTCAAGTTCGTTTGCCACATCCAGAGCGCCGCGCTGTGTGCCGTCACCGCCAACGATGAAGAGCATGTTCAGGTTCAGTGCCTCAACGGCGTCTGCAACCTCTTCTACGCGGTTACCGCCGCCACGGCTTGTTCCAAGAATGGAACCTCCGCTTTTGTGAATGTCGTCTACCATGTCAGGATTCAGGTCTATCGGTTCAAAGCCGTGGTCAGGCAGCAGGCCTTTGAAGCCGAAGCGGATTCCACGGATGCGGCGGACGCCATAGCGGTTCCACAGACAGCGGACAACGGCGCGGATGACGTCGTTCAGTCCGGGGCACAGGCCTCCGCAGGTACAGATACCGGCGTTGACGTGCTTCGGATTGAAGTAAATCTTTTCGCGCGGACCTGCTTTCTGAATCAGGTTCTTCTTATATTCTTCAGCAGATTCCTTTTCAGGTTCGCTGTTGTAGACGTCAACATTGTAACGGATATAATCATCGTCGCGTACGTAATTTGCGACGTAGTCACCGAATGTGGTGGAAAGATGAATTGGGGAAGGCAGTTTGCACTCGCCCAGAGTTTCAACAGTAAAATCAAATGTACCTTTCATGAGATAGGCCTCCATCCTCAATTTTACGGCGAAGACCTTTTTTCGGCAACAGAAACACATCCGATGATAAATCTGTACTGAAAAGTGTAGGACAGAGCGTATTTCATGGGAGATGCGTGCTATCTTCTAAAAGAACGGGCAATCTGCTATACTTTTTGTATGAAGCAGACAAAGCCGTATACCGTCATTTATTCTGATGATCAGATAGTAGTTTTCAATAAAGCCTCTGGCATTCTTGTAGCCGCAGACCGCTACGACAAGGATGCACCGCGTCTTGATGTGCTGGCATCTGAAGAGTTCGGCAAGCTGCTCGCCGTACACCGCATCGACAAGGATACTTCCGGCATTGTGGTGTATGCACGCACTGCTGATGCGCACCGTTCGCTGTCACAGCAGTTTGAAAAGCGCGAGATTCACAAGATATATCACGCACTCGTTCACGGCCGGCCTGCGTGGACAGAGTATTCTTCCACGGCACGGCTCATGCCGGATGGAGACGCGCGCCATCGGACGGTCGTCAACAAGCGGTTCGGCAAAGATTCACGCACAGACTTCCGTTTCATCGGGCAGTGCGGACCATACTCGTGGATTGAGGCAAAGCCGGTTACCGGCCGTACGCACCAGATACGCGCGCATCTTCAGGAGCAGGGAATAAGCATCGTGTGCGATCCGCTTTACAGTGGCAATCAGAAGCCGGTGAAATTGTCTGACATAAAAAGAAGCTGGCACGGCGACCCGTTCGAGGAGCGGCCGCTGCTTGCACGGCTTGGTCTTCACGCATACCGTATTGAACTGACACATCCTGCTACGGGTGAGCAGATGACATTCACGGCACCGTACCAGCGCGACATGGACTCGCTCAGAAAGCAGCTCGCGAAACTGTTCGGCACGGATCCGCTTGCCGGAGAGGAAACTGAAATCAGTGGTGTCGCGCCAAAAGCAGACTCTGCTGTGACTGCAGATGCAGGCGGGGAAGTGTGAGCATGCAGAAGAGGACCGGAGACCGCGTCCGATGTGCGATTGCCGCGCTCGTTCTGCTTGCGGGAGTGATGTGCCCGCTGCAGGCAGAAGTTCCGAAGACGTCTTTGTCACTTGGCCCGCTTTT
>JAZUFS010000027.1:0-2844 GCA_045640805.1 Treponemataceae bacterium | reverse complement strand
GTAAGGAATCCGTTAGCATGGAGTGATGCGTAATTGCCCTGGTCCACCTGTGTCAGAGCACGTGCAATACCATGGCGGCAAGCACCAGCCTGACCGTTAAGTCCACCACCCTGAACGTTAATCAGGAGATCGTACTTTGACTCAGAAGCTGTAACAAGCAGAGCCTGCTTTACAAGCTGAACCTGCTCTGGAGTTGCGAAATACTCTGCAACATCCTTTCCGTTAACTGTAATCTTGCCGCTGCCTTCGCGAATGAATACGCGGGCTGTAGCAGTCTTTCTTCTTCCTGTTCCAATACCAATATTCTTAATCACGATAGACTCCTAATTACACTTCCAGTGGCTGTGCATTCTGTGCTGCATGTGGGTTCTCAGAACCAGCAACAATCTTTACATTCTTGAGCAGCTTGCGTCCAAGAATACCGTTAGGAAGCATTCCCTTGATAGCGAACTTCAGAGGATCTTCCGGGTGCTTTTCAATAAGCTTCTCAAAGCTGTGAGCTTTCAGGCCACCAACAAATCCTGTGTGATGATAGTACATCTTGTCTGTTTCTTTGTTACCTGTTACGAGAACCTTGTCTGCGTTGATGATAACAACATAATCGCCCATTTCCTGATTAGGAGCGAATGTAGCCTTGTGCTTTCCGCGAAGAACGAATGCAGCCTTAGCAGCTACACGTCCCAGAGGCTTGTCAGCAGCATCGATAACATACCAGTTGCGAACTGCGTCCTTTTCGTTTACAAAAATAGTCTTCATGTATGTAACCTTACATATAAAAATCTTTCAGACCGTCCACCGTGCATCCGGCATCTGGTCCGTCTCAACACATCGGGCGAGCAAACCCTTTAATGATGTGCATCGAGCAGATATACGGGTAACTAAAACTACACCTTATTTGAATTTAAATCAAGAGACTCTGAGTTTTTAAAGCGAAGTTATTTCTCTTCCTGAACTTTAGCAGCCTCTTCCTCTTCCCTGCGGGCTTCTTTCTTATCCTTGATGTCAGCAATGCCAACAAAAATAAGGACTATAGACAGAAAGAAAGCGAGGAAAGGTGCAAATCCCTTAAGAAAAGAAATAACTTCTGCGGTCCAGCCAAGGCCACCGGGAAGTACTGCCATGACAGCAAACGCAAGAAGGACAAGGGCAAGCAGTATTGTCAGCATGATTTTCTCCTTTGATTACCCGATGACCGAATGTGCTTCCTGCAGTTTTGCCGGAATATCAATGTGCTGAGGGCATTTTGCCGCACAGGCACCACATCCGGCACAGGAAGGTACTCCATGGCCGTCTTTTACCATGTTCTGGTACCAACCTGATGGAGACTTCTGTCCGCCTTCAAGTTTTCCGCTCATGGCGACATTGTTGTAGTCACCGAAAATATCAGGGATGGAAACACCCTTTGGACACGGGACGCAATAATGGCAGCCTGTACATGGCACACGGATGCGGCTTTCAAACCACTCCTTAGCTTTTGATACCACAGCCATATCGCGGCGCGGCATGGAGTTCGGATTTGAATCATCTGCAGTGGCACAGTTTTCGTTCATCTGCTCCATGGCGTTCATACCTGAAAGCAGAAGCACAACCTCCTGACTTTCCCATACGAACTTAAGGGCCCACTCAGCTGCTGTCCGCTTGACAGGGGCTTCGTTGAAAATCTGCTGTACGCCTTCTGGCGGATTTGCGAGCATGCCCCCGTGAAGAGGTTCCATGACGATAACGCCAATCTCATGCTCAGCAGCATAGGCAAGGGCCTGCTTTCCAGGATTGCCGCGCTTTTTTTCACCGTCATCATCAAGATAGTTGTACTGAATCTGGCAGAACTCCCAGCCCGGATATGCATCGACAATTTCTTTGAAGACATCAATGCTGTCATGGAAGGAGAAGCCGATATGCTTTATCTTGCCGGCATGTTTTGCGCGCTCAAGAAAGGCAATGCAGCCAAGTTCCTTCATACGTGTCCAGGAATCCTTGTTCAGCGCATGCATAAGATAGAAGTCAATATGATCAGTTCTGAGCTTTTTAAGCTGCTCATCAAGGATGCGGTCAAAATCTGACGTTTCTTTGATTTCCCAAGGCGGGCACTTATCTGCGAGATACACTTTGTCACGGAGTTTCTCTTCTTCGAGAATCTTACCGATTACAAGCTCGCTCTTTCCGCCATGATACGGATAAGCCGTATCGAAATAATTAACACCCTGTCCGTATGCAGTCTTTACAAGTTCACGGACAGCCGCTTCATCAATCTCGCCGTCTGCAGTCTGAGGAAGCCGCATAAGACCGAAGCCGAGGATTGAAATCTGACTTTCGTCAATCTTTGGAAAACGTCTGTATTTCATAGGTAAAGTATAGCCCGAAAAGTTACTTTTTAGAATAGTATTTTTTTTCAAAATTTGAGCGGAATATTTTAAATTATTACTTGACACTTGATGTGTAATATTGCATTGTACGAATTACCGCATTTTTTGTGATTTCCTGGAGGAACACGACAAACAGTGAAAGGCAGTACAGTTACAATTGAGAATGTGTCAAAGACGTTCGGCACATTCCACGCTTTGGACGACGTCAACATTACCATCAATAAAGGTGAGTTCTTCTCACTTCTTGGTCCGTCCGGATGTGGCAAGACCACGTTGCTCCGCATTATCGCGGGTTTTGAATTCCCAGACACAGGTGCCGTTCTTTTTGATGACAAGGACGTACTTCCCCTGCCACCTGACAAGCGCCCGTCAAACACTGTATTCCAGAGTTACGCACTGTTCCCCCATCTCTCTGTTTTTGACAATATCGCGTTTCCCCTTAAACTCAAAAAAGTACCAAAACAGGAAATAGACGCAAAGG
>JAZUFS010000026.1:0-15348 GCA_045640805.1 Treponemataceae bacterium | reverse complement strand
CTCACTTCAATACAGACGATTACAAGGTTGTAGACCATTACACATATGCTCTCGTTGGTGAGGGCTGTCTGATGGAAGGCGTTTCTTCAGAAGCGTCAAGTTTTGCAGGCACAAACAAGCTTGGAAAGCTCATCGTATTCTACGATGAAAACAACATCACAATTGATGGAAATACAGACCTTGCTTTCACAGAAGATATTGCAAAGCGCTATGAAGCATACGGCTGGCAGATTCTGCGCGGCTCAATGTATGACATGGCTGATATTGCAAAGCTCGTAGAGCAGGCAAAGAAAGAAGCTGACAAGCCGACACTCATCATGCTGAAGTCAGTTATCGGAAAGGGCTGCTCACTCGTTGCCGGTACATCAAAGGCACATGGCGCTCCTCTTGGTGACGAAGGTATTGCAACAGCACGCAAGGAACTCGGTGTTCCGGCTGATGCAGACTTCTACATTGCTCCAGAGGCAACAGAGTACTTCAAGGGCCGCGCTGCAGAGTTCGCTGCTGCAGAAGATGCATGGAAGAAGACATTCGATGCTTGGGCAAAGAAGTATCCTGAGAAGAAGGCTGAATGGGATGCATGGATGGCTGGAAAGCCGACTGCAGATGCAGCATTCCCGGCATACAACAAGGGCGATTCAATTGCAACACGCAATGCTTCAGGTCCTTGCCTTGCAGCTGTAAGTGCTTCTTATACAAACCTGGTTGGTGGTTCTGCCGACCTTCAGGGACCAAACGTATGTAAGGCTGGAACAAAGGATTACAATCCTGAGAACAGAGACGGCCGCTACATCCGTTTCGGTATCCGCGAGTTCGGTATGGCTGCTATCTGTAACGGTATCGCACTTCATGGCGGCCTCCGCGCTTACTGTGCAACATTCGCAGTATTCGCTGACTACCTGCGTCCGGCACTCCGCCTGTCAGCTTTGATGGGTGTTCCTGTAATCTACATCCTGACACACGATTCAATCTATGTTGGCGAAGATGGTCCTACCCATCAGCCAATCGAGACAATGTCTGCACTGCGTGCAATGCCTAACGTACAGGTTCTGCGCCCGGCAGATGCTGAAGAAGCAGTTGAGGCATGGAAGATTGCTGCTGAGACAAAGAACAAGCCGACATGTATGGCATTCACACGCCAGAACCTGCCGGTATTCGAGAAAGACGATCCGGACTGGAAGAACACTGTCCGTGCCGGTGCTTATATTGCAAAGAAGGGCGCAGATGCTCCTGACGTAACAGTTCTTGCTGCTGGTTCAGAAGTTTCTCTCGCTCTTGCTGCTGCAGAACTCGTAACAGACAAGAAGGTACGCATTGTATCAGTTCTTGACCGCGAGAACTTCAAGTCACAGCCAGACACCTTCAAGAACGCCATCATCGGTGGTGCAAAGCGTGTTGTCTGTGCAGAAGCTGGAACAAAGATGGGATGGGAAGGCCTCGCATCTGGCGATGACTGCCTGTTCTGCATTGACCGCTTCGGTGAGTCTGGTCCATACGCAAAGGTTGCTGAGGACATGGGCTTCACAGCAGAGAACCTCGCAAAGATGATCCGCGGCTAATTACCCGGAATCATCCGCAAAAAAAGAGTGCACGATTGTGCACTCTTTTTTTATGCTTAATCAGAACATGAAATTTGATAAATCGTCAGAACTCGGAGGCAACATCAGTAGGTAGGTACGGCCATCCCGCTCTGACAAAAGTCATATTATTTATGTTTTTTGTTCCAGACAGTGTGTCCGATGAGAACTGTAATACCCGTCACAATCATTATGAAGCAGAGAATCTGACCTGTAGAAAGGTTCAGGAGTGAGTCATTCATGTAGGTCGGCGCATCTGTGACGTGAATACGGTAGCCGATGTCAATATCAGGTTCGCGGAAATACTCGATGATGAAACGCACGAAACCGTATCCTGTAAGATAGAGCCCCAGGAAAAAACCGTCAAATGGCTTTTTCTTCCTGAGCAGCCAGAAAATTACAAACAGAAGAACGCCCTCGAAAAGTGCCTCGTACAACTGGCTTGGATGCCGTGGGAGATTTATCAGACCGCCGGTAACTTCGACGCCGGCTTGTTCCGCAAATTCAGCTACCCATGGAATTGATGACGAGAAACGTTGTGCTGCCGGGAAAATCATGCCCCATGGCTGCGTGGTGATACGGCCGAACAATTCTCCGTTCAGAAAGTTGCCAAGACGGCCGAATGTGTAGCCGAGCGGAATTGAAACACCCATTACGTCTACCCATTTAAGGATTGGCTGCTTGTGTTTCCTGCACCAGAGAATCATGCCGAGAAGACCACCGACAAATCCGCCATGATATGACATTCCCTGCAATCCGGTAAAATTGCCGTTGCCGTCAAATGGCCAGAAAATGAGCCATGGCTTACGGAAATAGAGGCCGGAAGTATCGTAGATGAAAACTGATGCAAGACGCGCACCGATGAGCAGCATCAGAATTGATGTGGTGAAAAAGCTGAATACATCATCATCCGTGACGGTATACTTTTCAGTGTTAAGTGCTCCCTCATTCACCTGTTTCTGGAACAGCAGATAAGCGGAGACAAACGCAAATACGTACATAAGTCCGTACCAGCGCAGTAATCCCAGAAAAGGGATTCCGGGGAAAATCTGCGGATGAATCCAGGAGGGGTAGTTGATGTAAAGGGGCATCAGACTTTGAATCCTTCAGAAGCTGCTTTTACGAGTTTCGTCCTGAGCAGCAGATTCTCTTTCTTGAGCTGAGTTATTTCGTACTGCTGTGACTTTATTGTTTCGGCGAGCTCACTTGTCGTGACTGCACCTGAACCGATGAGATCTTCTACATAGGACATCTTTGCCGCGTAATCTGTCTCGGCTTCAGTATCTGCCGCGGAGAATGAGTCGTCGCGCATTTCCTGGTCAAAGACGATTGTTTCGGACTGCAGAATCTTATCGGCAATGCGGTACACTGCCTGTGACAGAATTGACTGTGGCTTGTAGACGGTAATTGGCAGACGTGAAGCAAGTGCAACATCCTGCATAGGGTCGCGGTAGACGATTCCAAGATGCTCAAGGTCAATGCCAAGATATTCTGCACATGAGCGGCGGATTTTGTACGCTTTTTCAGTATCCTTCGGATCATCGACCATATTCAGGACGAGACGTGGATGGAACTGCTTCATGCGGTGTTCAAACACGGCAGCACTTTCAGGATCTATCTTCTTGATTGTCTCAAGAAGTTTAGGAATGTACAGTTTCTGCATTGAAACGGTATCTGTCTTAAGCTGTTCGAGCAGCTGATATGCCTTTGAGTTGCGCTTAAAGCTGTTGTACATCAGGCGGAACACGGCATTCTTAAGGAAGAGATATCCGTTTAACGTTGCGGTTACTGTCGGCGCAGAAACGAGAATGCCCTGCGGAGAAAGCAGGAAGAAATCGAGGATTGAGAGATGAGTACCCGCACCAAGGTCAAGGATGAGGTAATCTGCATCACAATTCTGGAAAAGCTTTATCAGATTCTTTTTCTGCGAGATTTTCAGGGATGTAAGACCGGGGATTTCTGCATCGCCGGCAATAAAATATACGTTGTCGTAATCAGTCGGCTGAATAAGGTCTTCAAAATCAGCCTGTCCTGCAAGGTATGTTCCGATGCTGTATTTGGGCGACTGCTGGCCGATGACGAGATGCAGGTTGGATGCACCCAGGTCCAGATCGGCGAGATATACTTTTTTGCCTGCTTTTCCCAAGGCTACTGCGAGGTTTGCTGAAAGAAGGCTCTTACCGACGCCGCCTTTACCGCTCGCTACTGGAATTATCTGCATTGATGACCTTCCGTTTCTTTTGGTAAATAAATAAAACTACTAACAGTATAACATCAATCAGTAAAAAAGACACTAGCGAAAACAGATGAGACAGCGAGTAATAGTTGTTCTCAAATCCATATGAGACGGCGTATGGTCTGTCGTCGATGATGTATTTGACGATTCCTGCATCCTGGGCGATTTTAACAAAGTAGTAGAGCCAGGAATATGTCGTATCTTCTTTGCGGAAGGAGAAAAAAGCCAGTACGACAGGAAGAAACAGTGAGAAGATGCTCGCGTACCATGAAACAGGGAGAAGCTCAATCTGCTGTTCGGGCCTTGTTACGAAAATGGCAAAACAGCGGAAAAATTCATAAATGCAGACGGGCAGTATGAGCTTGAAATCTTTTTTCACGTGAAAAGTGTACGGGGACAGCAGATTTCAGTCAAGGGGATGATGATACTCTCCAAATAAAATGCTTGTAACGTGCATATAAATACATTAATATTGGAAACATGAAGATATCGCCTAAGATTATTGCAGGAGCACTCATCCTGTTTTTCACGGCTTTTGCTGTGTTCACTCCATCCGTATTTGCACAGACGCCATCAGGTGCTGACAAGACGACACAGGCACGTCAGTACATGGACCTGATAAGCAGCGTATTCAGTTATGTCATGCAGCGGTATGTAGATGAGGTCGATCCGCAAGTCCTTTACGAGGGCGCGCTTTCCGGCCTTATGGATTCCCTTGGCGATAAACATACTTCATATCTCGACGCATCAAGCCAGCGCAGCCTTAACGACACGACCCAGGGTGAATTTGGCGGCGTCGGCCTGACCATTACGAAAGAGACCGTTTCGACAGAGGATCATCCGGCATTTGTCGAAGTTTCATCTCCTATTGAGGGAACTCCCGGTTGGAAAGCCGGCATTAAGGCAGGAGATCAGCTGGTAGAAATTGATGGCGTGTATACTCCTGACATCACTATGGATGAAGTTCTTGACATCCTTCGCGGACCGGTTGGTGAACCTGTTACCGTAAAAGTCCGCCGCGGAAAGAACATGGAATTCACCGTGACGATGATACGCGAACTGATTGAAGTTCCTACCGTAAAATACGGAATGATAGCAAGTTCGGGCCGCAAGACAGGCTACATGAAGATATCGGAATTTACGCCGCTTACTCCGGAGCGTGTTCAGGATGCTCTTGATGCCTTCCAGAAAGAAGGTTATGACTCGCTCATTATTGACCTGAGGAATAATCCCGGAGGATTGATTACAAGCGTCTGTGACGTTGCAGACAAATTCATGAGTTCCGGAACGATTGTTTCAACGAAGGGACGCCTTCCGAGCGACAACAGTTCATATACGGCCACTTCTCCGACGACGACATTCCCGTCCGGCATTCCTGTCGTCATACTGATTGACTCAGGTTCAGCAAGTGCCTCGGAAATTCTTACCGGTGCACTTAAGGACATGAAAATTGCCTATGTTGTCGGCGAAAATTCATACGGAAAGGGTTCCGTGCAGATTCCGGTTTCCCTGCCATATGGCGATGGAATCAAGCTGACTGTTGCACGGTATTATTCTCCGAGCGACTCAAATATTGATAAGGTTGGCATTCCTCCCGATCTGGAAGTACTGTTTCCGGATATGACCGAAGTGGAGCAGGAAGCATATATCGCGCTTGTTGAAGCGGATGAAGTCAATCTGTATGTAGATGATCATCCGGGAATGACTGAAACGGATATTGCTTCTTTTGCAAGTCTGCTCGCAAAGGAATATGCTCTTGACGAGTGGCTCCTGCGCCGTATTATCCGCGTGTCTGTGTACCGGCACAGTGAATTCCCGCTGTATGACCTTGATTATGACATTCAGCTTCAGGCAGCTTTAGAACAGGTACGTTCATCTGAT
Source organism: Treponemataceae bacterium (assembly GCA_045640805.1). Lineage (GTDB taxonomy): Bacteria > Spirochaetota > Spirochaetia > Treponematales > Treponemataceae > Treponema_I. Next base: position 9,654 of record JAZUFS010000026.1, on the reverse strand, counting down.
ATCTGGACTAAAATACGCAACGCAAAAACACTTAAGGAAATAGAAGAGGACCGCGCACTCTCTGAAAGCGCGAAGAAGAACTGATGCGTCAGTTTGTGTGTCCATCCCTTCCCGGAGCGGATGGCAGGATACGGCTTTCTGCAAAGGATTCACGGTATCTTCTGAAGGTTCTGCGTCAGGTAGATGGGGATATAATTGACGTCCGCCTTCCGGATGGAAAACTGTGCAGTATGCGTCTTGATGTCAGCGGGACAGATGCTTCCCTTGTGTCTTCTTCTGATTCTGGCAGAAATGCCGTTGTGCAGGGTGTGCGTACGGAAGAACTTACACCGGAAGGAGAGGGCCTGGAGTTGTGGCTCTTTCAGTTTCTGCCAAAACCGCAGAAAATGGACCTTATCGTACGGCAGGCGACGGAGTGCGGTGTGTCGCGGATAATTCCCATTGCAGGTGATTATTCCGTGAAAAACGATGCAGGAACACGCATTGACCGTTGGGAGCGGATTATCCGGGAGGCGCGGCAACAGAGCGGGTCGCCGGTCGGAACTGAGATTATGCAGGTAATGTCTGTTGAGCAGGCTGTCGATATTTGGAATAGCGGAGAGGATACAGCGGCTTTTGTACTTCATGAAAGCCCTTCTTATTCTGCAGAATGCCTTCGAAAAGTGGCAGAAAGTGGCAGAATCAGGAGAGCCGCTGTTGCAACAGGCTGTGAAGGTGGCATGAGTGAACGCGAACTTGCTGTGCTTGAGGACGCAGGTTTTGCGCCGCTTCATTTTGCGACGAATGTACTGCGTGCTGAAACGGCTGCGTTATATGGGCTTGCTGTAGTGCAGCAGACTCTTGTGGGAGGATTGGAAAAAGATGGACGTAACAAGAATTGACCTGCTTGGTGTACCGATTGATGTGGTAAAACCGGAGGATCTTGAAAATGTACTCTTTGAACTTAATGAGCAGGCTGGGACGAAGCAGATTGTCTTCCTTTCCGTTTGGGGTCTGCTCAGGGCACGGCGCAACGATACGTACATGCAGTGTCTGAAAGGTGCTTCCCTTGTCCTGCCTGTCTCAAAAAGTCTTATCCGCGGTGCAGCATTCCTGAAGAAACCTGTTCCCGTACGCTATAATCAGTTTTCGACAATCATTTCATTGCTTGGCTCTCTTGAAACCCGCTACAAGTCATTGTATCTGCTGGGTGGACGCAAACGTACGCTGCTAGAGTCTGAACGCAATATCCGCGCTACTTTCCCCGGACTGCAGATTGTGGGTCGTTACGTAGGTTACTTCCCTAAAACAGTTGAGAAAGATCTCGTTTCTGCCATCTATAAGTCAAATCCGACAATGCTGCTCATCAGTGATGGTGTAAAAAACGGTGAGTGTTGGGCATTCGAGCGCAGAAACCAGTTTGCATCAAGTTTTGTCATTTACTATAAAGATGCACTTTCAATCTTCTCATCCCGTAAGAAGCGCGTTTCAAAAACAACCTTTGATAAAGGACATGAGATGGCAACTGAAATTCTTCAGAATCCTATCAAGATATTTTTGATATTTCCATTCCTGTGGTATATACTCCTTCTTGTATGCAGGAGACTTTTCAGGAAGCAATAAAGCTGCTCGTTTTCACAGATGATGATATCTGGAAAGCGTGTTTTCATAAGTTTGATCCTGACCGTTTTTCCATCCTCATTCTTGATGACCGTACTGGCGCTTTGTCTGATGCGCTTCTGTTCCGTCCCCATGCCATCTGTGTTTCGTATTCTTTCTTCATAAAAGCAGGTCTTTCTTTTTTTGACACACTTATTACCGGTACCGGAGGAATTCCTGTCATCATGCTGTCTGAGATTGATGACCTGACAATATCCAGATGGATCATTGAACAGGGCGGCTACGTCATTTCCGCAAGTCCTGAACCATCTTATATAGAACGAAAAATTGCAGACTGCATGAAAAAGTCTTCTGTAAGGAACGAGAAGCCCCCTGTAACGCCCGACTTACGTCCATTTGATACTTTTATCGGTGAGACGGAGAAAATGCGTTCTCTGAAACTTAAGGCAGCCCGTTTTGCAAAAAGCAATCTGCCTGTAGTGATAACGGGAGAAACCGGTACGGGAAAAACCAGCCTTGCCGAAGCAATTCATAAAGCATCAGACCGCTCAGGAAAACCGTTCCTGACAAAGGATATGAGCACCGTACGGGAAGAACTGGCTGAAAGTACGCTGTTCGGGCAGCTCCGTCATGCGTACACTGACTCTGACGACAGGGCCGGCCTGTTTGAAGCTGCTTCCGGTGGCACTGTTTTCCTGGATGAAATTACCGAGACATCTCTTGCGGTGCAGGCAAAACTACTGCGGGTGCTAGGTCAGGGCAAGATACAGCGCGTTGGTGCCACTGCAGAAATTTCCGTTGACGTACGTCTCATTTCGGCGACAAACCGCAATCTTGCAGCTGAGGTCGCGGCGCATCGTTTCCGCGAGGATCTGTACTACCGCATAGGGCATCTGTCGCTTGAAATTCCGCCGTTACGGGAACGCCTTGAGGACATTCCCCTGCTGATAAGCAGTTTCCTGAAGGACAGGAACCGGTCATTTTCACGTGGTGCCATGGAGAAACTTCTGTCCCACACCTGGCCTGGCAATGTACGTGAACTTCATGCTGTTCTGGAAGCGGCTTTCATTACAGGCGGAACGTCCGTCATCACAGAAAGTGATATTACTTTCCTTCCCCGCTGTCTGCCGTCTTAGACGCGAGTCCGGCTGCCTTGTTGAATACTTTTTCAATGTAGGCTGCTTCTCCTTCTGAAAGTACTGCCCGTGACAGTACTGACTGCCAGAATCTTTCCATTTCATCCCGTCCGGTTACTTTGAAGAAGCCGATTTTCTGAAGATCATCTGCTATGACACCGACTGTTCTGTCAAGGCGTTCAAGTGTGACGGGAGTGTAACCGGAGGTGTCAGCTGTTTCCAGGGCACGGTACATGACGTAGCACATGACCTGTACTGCATGTGAAAGATTGAGTGACGGAAAATCAGGACTGGAAGGAATGTTTATGCCGATAGTGCACTCTGCAAGTTCTTCGTCGGTAAGCCCGGTGCGCTCATTGCCGAAGATGAGCGCAATTTTGGTACCCTGCGGCTGTTTAGCTGCCTGAGTGGCAAACTCTTCGGGAGTGACAAGCCATTCCTTGCGCTTCTTGCCCCTGCGGCGCGTAGTTCCGGCTGCAATGGTGCAGTCGTGTGCGGCTTCAGTTATGGAGTCGAAGAACTGTGCATTATCCCATAGGGACGCGGCATGAATTGCAAGGATGCGGACCTGCCTGTCCTTGTAGTCTTTACGCCTGCCGACAATGCGCAGGTCAGTAATTCCCATGTTGGCCATTGCGCGGCAGACGGAACCGATGTTGCGGCTTTCATCCGGATGGGTCAGAATAATGCAGATATCAGTGATTTTCATGGCATTACTATACCTTCTTTATGCCCTTCATGTCAAAAAAATCGGTTTGACATATCTTCGCAAGTTGTGTAGTATATAAGTAATGGGTGTAGTCCCGGTTTTTAGCTCTTCAGGCATTATGGTGAAAGTTTATGAGTATAAACAATAATCTTGTTCCAGGATTTAATGATGAGAAAGATGACAGTTTGAAGATTTCTCTTGAAAAGGTGGAAGGTCTTGATAACTGCGTTGTTCTTTATCTGAATGGATATATTGATACTTACAATTCCGGTTTTTTCCAGAAGCGTGTTACTTCAGTAGTTGAAGCCGGTTATGTCAACCTTATTTTCAACTGTGCTGCCTTGAGTTATGTTTCTTCAACTGGTATTGGATCTTTCACAGCTTTTCTGAAGATGGTTAAGCCGAAAAATGGTGATATCGTTCTTCTTGAAATCCAGTCAAAGGTTTATGAAGTATTCCAGTTGCTTGGATTCTCTCAGTTCTTCAATATTAAGGATACTCTTGATGAAGCAGTTCGTTTCTTCAAGCAGGAAGACAACCTTGATGACGGTCTGTTCCCGAAGATTTTCTCATGTCCTGTATGTTCAAAGAAACTGAAGGCTACAAAAGCAGGACGGTTCAGATGTTCCGAATGTAAGACAATTCTTGCCATAGATAACCAAGCTCAGGTTTTCTTAGGCTGAGGATATAAAGGAGGAGGGATGACTGTTATGCAGTCAGTCCCACAAAAAAGGCTGCCTTTTGGGCGGCTTTTTTTGTTTTAAACCACTGTTTTTGTGTCTCAGCCCTGCTTTCTTGAGCAGTACACTTAACAACTTGTGGAAAACTTGTGGAATAAATGCGAATTTCGTGTGTGAAATCGCATAATTCCATCTTTAGAAAGAAATTGAGAATGTCAATACTTTTTTTACAAATTTTATTTTGTTGTATTATAAGAAGTTAAAAATTAATTGTATATATAATATATAATAGACAAAGCGGTAGTTTTTCATGGTCAAATATCTAAAAAATCCAGAATCTTTATATCTCTGCTTGTGGAAAACTTGTGCCAAAATATGGGTTGACAAAGGTAATTTCTTATAAATTAAAGGGCTGGAACGTAAAATAATCCTTATTTACAGTTGTTTTTGAATGTGGTCTGTGATATTCTGAAAGAGCATGAAAAAGGCCTTTGAAATTCTGGCATATACACTGCTGGAGCTTGTCATAACCATATTGCTGCTTTCAGGTTTCTACTATCTGTTCAGTTCTCTGATATTGAACGGACTGGGTATTTCTGTAGAAATTACTCTTTCATATCTCTGGCAGATTGTCCTGCGGTTTACACCATCATGTGCAATCCTTTCAATAGTGTTCATGATATTCAGTTTTATAAAAAGAAACTGTACATTCGGTGAAATGATTTTCCCTTATGCGATTGTTACGGCTCTCGTCTGGGTAATTATTGTTCCGTTGACGCTTATATATGACAATGGCACTATTGGCGGTATTGCAGCAATGGCATCCCAGGTTACACCTGAGATGGATTCAACCGGTCTGTTCATGCTTCCAGACTGGACTGCGTTCATGATTGGCCGTTTTGAAATGCTTCATGTTCAACTTGTGGGTTTCTTTCATGGCGGATCTGTTGGTTTCGGTATGATGCAGTATGCGTCATTTTTCCTGTCACTTGCTGCAATCGGCTGTTTTGCCCGTTTCTCTTCATGGCGTCTGTGGAATGCTTTCTTTGTAATTTTTGCTTTCGTCGCTTCCCTCGTACTGAACAGCTACATGTTTGATGCTGACTTTATGCGTTCGTTTAATCTTGGCGCATTTTGGACAAAGTGGCTGCCGCTTTTTGTCAACGCATTCATCTTTGTGTTCAATACCTTCATTGGTATCATCCTGCTGATTATAAAAAAGCGCAGGGAGTGGAGGTAACGCATGAAAAAGCTGATAAAACCATTTCTTGTAATTCTGGTTTTCACGTTATTTGTTTTTATCTTTTCACTCGTCTATTCGTTATGGATTCAGCCGATGCCGGCGGATATTGTCCTTCTTGATAAGGATGTGACAAATTACAAGTTTCAGGGTGGATTGATTCTTTTCTGCAAATTGCTGTTTTCGACGTTTGCGACAGGAGTTGCAACTGGTTTTTCATGGGCCTTTGCGAAAGAAGCAGATCCCAAGAGACACCGTACTTCGGCTTTCATGCTGCCTCAATTAAAGAATGTTCTTATAGTGGTAACGACCTGTACCCTGCTGTTTGTTGTTGCAAGTAATCTTTTGCAGCCTACAGCTGAAATGAAGCAGAACAGAATGGTTCAAAATGCTGCCAATTTCAAGGAATATACAGAAATAGCAAAAAATCATGCTGCAAAACGCGAGTACGTTTCTGCAGAATTTTACGCAGCAAGCGCATATACGCTGAATCCCAAAGATCCGGATGCAAAACAGTTTGCCGATGAAATGGCCCATATGGTTGTCTCCATGGATGATTATGTTGAGGCAAAGGCTGAGGCAGAAAATCAGGAACCGAAATTGCTGTCTGCTCTTGATTATCTTAAGACGGCAGAGCGGTGCTGGGATGAAAAAGATTATTGGAATGCACATTACTATGCTGTTCTTGCAGAAGAAATATCTCCTCGTGATGATGAAACTCTGAAAGTCGCCCGTGAACTTGCAGCAAGTGCATGGAATATGCTTGGAACATATACAGAAGGCGTTGCAACAGAAACGGAACAGATATATTTTTCCAAGAAAGCTGCATATGATTACCTTGAAAAGGGTGATATCCTTCAGGCATATTACGCTTTCCGGGCTCTGAGCCAGCAGTATCCGAAGGATCAGGATATAGCACGGTATTTCGAAGATGCAAAGACAAGGCTTGAAGATTCCTATTTCTATACTGATGAAACGACGGACACACATGCCCTTGAGAATTTCAACAATGTCAGTTTTACGCTCAGCCTTGCTGATGGAGGAACTGAAAAGTACGACATAAAGGGCATTACGGTCGTTGGCAATACAGGACAGCTCGTTCAGTATCTGCGTGATATCCGCATAGCAAAGACAGACAAAAATGGCAGGATTGTAAGTATTCTGAATGTTCCGTATGCCAAGATGACGGCACAGAATAAAAATGTAAATCTCAGTAATGACGGAAAGAATGTGAAATCAAGAAAGGTAGAGTATCAGCCGTTCCTTTTACTGGAGAGCGTCAACAGGGATGTTGACATTGAAAAAATGCATATTACTCCGACCTGGATCATATCTCCGGGGGAACCTGTGCCATCTTACCTTCTGCTTGATATGCCGTATGATGATTTTACGCTTATCCGTCAGGCTGCTGCAGGTCCTGATCTTATGCCGCTCGTCTCGCTTTTCAGATTTATTTCAAAAGCTGACAGATACGGTTTCTCTGCATCCTCATACAGAACAACGCTCGTTTTGCGTTTGTCTCTGCCACTGTTCGTGCTTGCCATCCTGCTGCTCATGGCCTGTATTGGCTGGAATTTCAGACTTGAAGCAGATCAGCCGTTCAAGACACGCTGGCTTCTTATGTTCCCGCTTCTCGCCTTTGTTACGTACATTGCCAAAGACCTGCTGATGTTCATTATGAAACTGCTTGTTTTTGTGCTGTGTGAATCTGTGCCGTCTTTGTCTATTGCCATTGTCATAGGCGCCGCTTTGCTGGCTGTTCTGTTTTTCAGCATAAGGTTCCTTTCACAGCGGTCAGAATAACATGAAAACTGATTGGCTTGTCTCATTCCTGAAGCGTCATTGGATTATTCTTGCAGGCATTCTTGCAGGATGTGCCGGTGGCGGTTGGGGAATTGTGATTGGCCTTATGACCGGATTTTTTGTCGAGACAATCATTCACCGAAATCAGGAAATAAAGAAACTTGCCGGAATTCTGAATACGCCTTCTGCATCTTCGGCCATAGCAGAACCGTTTGAAGGAGCTGCCCTTGTAGCTGAGCTCACGTGGTTCTGTGCAGGAAGTGAATATGCGGCGGCAGATGCTCTTTCCAGGACATTTCCTGAATTCAGCGGAACTGACTGGGAAATTCTGTGCCGTGCAGCAGGTGCCATTGAGACGATTAATGCTGATCTGGTAGCTGAGTGTCTGGCGGCTGTACTCAGAAAGGCGGATGACACGGGACTGCTGGAACGCGTCTTCAAGTTGCTGTCTGCCGTCGAGTTCGGATGGCGTGATGAACGCGGGACAAAACCTTCAGAATACATTGCATCTCTTCTTTCGTATACACCGGTGACTACGGAATACGAGAAGGCGTGTACGCTGCTTGGCGTTTCTGTAACGGCAGATATGAACGAAATAAAGAAGGCATGGCGCAAACTGGCAGCACTGTATCATCCGGATACAACGGGAGCACTTTCACCGGAGCAGCAGAAAGTTGCAGAAGATATGTTCCGCCGCGTGCAGGAAGCCTACGACTTGATTTGCGGGGAATATCAGGAAAAAAGCAGATAGGGTGCTCTGCCGGCTAGTTGTCGCCTCTGGTTATATGTGCCCCGAGAGACTGCAGCCTTTCGACGAGATTCTCGTAGCCGCGTTCTATCTGGTAGACGTTTCTTATGACGCTGTCGCCCTGTGCGCTGAGTGCTGCAATGAGCAGTGCCATACCCGCGCGAACATCCGGGGAAACAAGTTCATCGCCGTGAAGCAGACTCGGACCGGAAACAACTGCACGATGGGGATCGCACAACGTAATGCGTGCTCCCATACCGATGAGCTTATCTACGAAGAACATACGTGACTCGAACATCTTCTCGAAGATGAGTACGGTACCGGTAACCTGTGTTGCGACAACAGTCATGACGCTGGTAAGATCTGCCGGGAAACCTGGCCACGGGCTGTCATCAATTTTCGGAGTCATGCCGCCAATGTCAGTGTCTACCTGCATTACCTGTCCTACGGGAACGGTGAGCGTATTGCCGTTAAGTTCCCAGTGAATACCGAGCTTTGTGAAGGCCGGTTTCATAGGACGAAGATCTTTCGGTTCGACGCCATGAATGGTGATGGAACCTTTTGTTGCAGCCGCAAGACCGATGAAGGAACCAATTTCCATGTAATCCGGTCCAATCGTGAATTCACAGCCGTGAAGTTTCTTTACGCCTTTGATGGTCAGGATATTAGAGCCGATGCCCGTAATTGACGCACCCATGGCGTTCAGCATACGGCAGAGATCCTGCACATGAGGTTCGCTTGCGGCGTTCGTAATGGTCGTCATGCCTTCTGCGAGTACAGCGGCCATGAGTGCGTTTTCTGTCGCCGTGACAGAAGCTTCATCAAGGAAAATGTCGGCGCCGCGGAGTTTGTTTGCCGAGAAAGCGAACTGTCCGGTGGCAGTAATTACGACGCCAAGTTCCTGCAGTGCAAGAAAGTGCGTGTCGACACGACGACGACCAATGACATCACCGCCTGGTGGTGACATGACTGCCTTGCCTGTACGTGCGACGAGCGGACCTGCAAACAGAATGGATCCCCTGATTTTTCGTGAGAATTCAGGCAGGATGTCGTTGCGCTCTATATCCTTGGCACGTATTTTCCAGGAGTTTTTTTCAATTGCGTCTACTGACACGCCAAGACTTTTCAAGATTGAGAACATGACGCCAGTGTCTTCAATGGCGGGAATGTTGTGCAGGATAATTTCATCATCCGTTAAAAGGCATGCCGCGATGCAGGGAAGGGCAGCGTTTTTGTTGCCGCTTGCAGTAATTTCGCCCTTAATAGGGAATCCGCCTTCTACTTTGTATTCAATCATATCGTCGTCCTTATTCAGCCCAAAGTTTTGCCAGTTCAATTACGAGCTTTGTGGCAATAGTCATCTGATCTAATGAAACCCATTCAGAACGTGAATGGAAGTTGTGTCCGCCCGTAAAGATATTCGGTGTCGGTATGCCCATTTCAGTAAGTCGTGAGCCGTCCGTACCGCCACGAATCGGGCAGAAGACAGGTTCTGTTCCGGCACGTTTTGCGGCTTGTACGAGCTTGTCGACAACAGCAGGAACCTTGTCGAGTTCTCCTTTCATGTTCAGGTACTGCCTGGTATGTATAACTTCGACTTTGCCGCCCTTGAACGTGGCTTCAATTGCCTTTGCCAGTGCATCTACCGTGTCGAGGCGGCGCTGCATTTTTTCCATGGTGAAATCGCGCAGGTACAGCAGTACGTGGGCGTTTTCTATTGAGGCAGTCATATCCATTGG
>JAZUFS010000025.1:0-5943 GCA_045640805.1 Treponemataceae bacterium | reverse complement strand
ACAGGGTTTATTCAGTTCTATAACACTGAACGCATACAGAAAAAACTAGGCTGGAATTCACCGTTGAATTTCAGCCTGAAATGTGCGTAGTATTGTCTAAAAAAATGGGGTCAGTTCACGCCACAGTTCGCTCTGCTCCTTCTGGAGCATGACGGGCTTGCCATCTCTTCCCAGGAAACAGTGCGTGCTGGTGCCAGTGAAGACGAGCTCTGCGCCTACGCGCATCTCGTAACCGACGACGAGCTTGAAGGCGCTGAGTTTTTCGACTTTTACGGTGATTTCTATTTCATCCGGGAAGGTGGTGGCTTTCCTGTAGCTGCAGTCAAGCGCGATTACGGGGGATGAGATGCCGAGCGCTTCCATACGGTCCCAGCCGAAGCCGAGCTGCTGCATGTAATCCAGGCGTGCTTCTTCCATGAAGCGGATGTAGTTTGAGTGGTGGGTTATGCCCATCTTGTCTGTTTCGTAGTAGTTTACTTTGTGGATATACGGTTTCATGTTCTGTTCCTGCATCCATCATAGCACATTGAGGAAGTCCGGTGGCGGATTCCTTTTCATCTTCTTATAATTTTTCTTTGTATAGTATTTTTTTCGTATCGTTATTTCTTTGCTTGGTGGTAAGATGTATGATTAGTGGAGTATTTCATGAGATTTTCACGCCGCATGAAGGTATGCGCAATCTGTTTTCTCATCCTCTGTTTATCCGGTCTGCCGCTTTCTGCTGCCAGCAGTGACATTCTGTCGTCAAAGACGGTGCGGGTCGGCTATTTTGAACTTGGAAACTGTATGACAGGCGCCAGTGAGGATGCGCAGAAATCCGGCTATGCGTATGACCTTCTGTGTGAGATTTCACGATTTGCCAACTGGGATATTGAGTTCGTCTACGGCTCTTTTTCTGACCTTCTTGCCATGGTCAAGAAAGGCGAGATTGATGTGCTGCCCTGTGTTGACTATACAGATGAGCGTGCCGGGGAGCTCTTTTTCACACAATCAAAGACGATTGATGAGTATTACACGATAGCTACGTATCAGGCACAGGGTAATGCGGGAATACGTAATGCGGCAGACCTGAACGGTTTCAGAATTGCGACGGTCATCGATTCATACCAGAATGTGCTCTATGAGCAGTGGGCAGAGGAAAACGGCATTTCAAATGAGCTTGTGTACTGTGATTCCTTTGATGACTTATGGAATCTTGTCCTTGATGGAAAGGCGGATTATGTCCTTAACATCAATACGATTAATCCGCCGGTAAAAATCTTTAATCTGTTCAACTGCGGCTCGTGCATCTCATATTTTGCAGTCTCAAAGAACTGCCCTGAAATAGTCACTGAAATTGATGATGCTGTCGCGCTGCTTGAAAAAATAAGCCCCTTCATGCTGACTCACCTTAAGGAAAAGTATTTCGGCAATTTCCTTTCATCCTTTGATTTTACCGATGCAGAGGTTGAGTGGCTTTCATCACATGACAGCATTAAAATAGGCGGTTTCACGAATGACAGTCCGTATGCGTTTTATGATTCAAACGGTAAGGTCTGCGGCGTGTACCCGGATATGATTGACCTGATTTTTGAACGGCTTGATCTTAACCTTTCTGCGGAATGGGTGCTGTACGATACGATTCAGGAACTAAGGCAGGCACTTTCTGACGGTGAGATTGATATCATCGGCGAGGAGTATCACAGTTACTACCGCGCACAGCAGAGCAATGAAATAATTTCTGAAGAAATAAATTCCGTTCCGATGGGACTTCTTGCAAAGGCGAACGTGAAACCTGGAACACGCAGCCTTATTGCGGTTGCATCCACACGCCACGGGGCTGCGTATGCAGAGGATGCGTATTCTGACGCAGATTTCCTGTACTGCAATTCCGTTCCGGAGTGCGTTGCGGCCGTAGCAGACGGCAGTGCAGATTTCGCCATTGCGCACACGTCGGTGCTGCAGCAGTTCAGCCGCGGCTACAAGCAGTTTTTCTCCATAACGCCCATCAACTATACGTGCAGCATCTGCTTTTCATCAAGTCCGCACAACATTGAGCTCATAAACATCCTGAACCGCGGCATCCACCTTATCCAGCAGGAAGACCGCTCACAGCTTGAGATGAAGTACGTGTACGAGGAAAACACGCGCTACACGATGCAGGAGTTCTTCAACGAATACACGTGGCTCTTTCTTCTTATCAGCTTTGTATTCATCGCCATCATTTTCATTGCCATCAACAGGTTTTCAACGTCACGGAAGCTCATGGCGGCAAACAGTTACAAGACGATGTTCCTGAACTCAATGTCACACGATATCCGCACGCCAATGAATGCAATTGTCGGCTTTACGTCACTGGCAGAAAAGAACATTAACAATAAGGACAAGGTTAAAGAGTATCTGGGAAAGATTACAACGTCATCTAATCATCTGCTGAACCTGATAAACGATATTCTGGAAATGAGCCGCATTGAAAGCGGTAAGGTCCAGCTTGAGAACACGTCGACCAATCTTCCCGCCCTTATGGGTGATCTGAAATCTATTCTGTTCTCTGGTGCTTCTGCAAAAAAACAGACGCTCATCATCGATTCGAAAAACGTGAAGGATGAATATATCCTTGCGGATAAGCTTAAACTGAACCAGATTCTGCTCAATCTTGCCGGCAATGCAGTCAAGTATACGCCAAACGGCGGCATCATCCTTGTAAAAGTGACGCAGATTCCGTGCATCAAGAAAGACTTTGCGACATATGTATTTACCGTAAAGGATAACGGAATCGGCATGAGCAGGGAATTCCAGGAACATATTTTCGAGTCTTTCGTCCGCGAGGAAACAGCCACAAAGAGCGGTATTCAGGGAACGGGACTCGGCATGTCGATTACAAAGAATCTTATCGACATGATGGGCGGTACCATCAGTGTGGACAGTGAAAAGGGAAAGGGTACCGAATTCCGTGTCACACTCACCTTCAGACTTTCTGCGCCTAAGATAGAGATTGAAGAGGATATTGACATAACACAGTTCAAGGGCAAGAAAATACTGCTCGTTGAGGATAATGAGTTCAATCAGGAAATCGGTGTCGAAGTACTTACCGATGCCGGCTTTGAGGTTACTGTCGCCGACGACGGTGACAAGGCAGTTGAAGCCGTCCGCAACATGACGCCGGGACAGTTCGACCTTGTACTTATGGACGTTCAGATGCCGACGCTCGACGGTTACATGGCGACACGGCAGATACGCACACTGAGGAACCAGGAAGCTGCGAACATTCCGATTATTGCCATGACTGCAAATGCGTTTGAGGAAGACCGCCATATGGCGCTTGAAAGTGGCATGAACGGTTTCCTGACGAAGCCGATTGTCATTCGCGACCTGTTCAGCCAGCTGAAGGCCATACTGAATTAACGCAGCTTGTCACGCAGAGAGACGGCGTTTCTGGCCCCCTTGCCTTTCGGATGATTGTTGAAGTAGACCTGCACCGTCTTTCCCTCTTCTTCTGCAGTACGTATCACGGCAATAAGTTCGTCAATTTCGTCATCCCTGTACTCGTAGTCATAGCGCGCACTGCCGTTCTGTGACGCGTCGTGAACGTACCAGGCGTCTGCATTCCTGCCGTGAAGCCGTATGTAGGCGTTCTGACCTATGAAGGGCGTCTTCATGGCAGTACCGTCAGGCAGGTTCTTGAGTTGGGGCATGTCGCAGAAGACTATTCCCGTGTTACGTTTTTCAAGTCCTTCAAATACAGACTCGCGGATCCATTCCTTGTGGCGGAATTCCACCACGGAAGGAAAACTTTCAAAAGCAGCAAGAAGCGCGGCCAGATAACGACGATTATCTGGCGTGTAGTGAAAGCTTTCGGGCAGCTGGAACAGGATTGAGGCAAGTGCATTTTTTTCGTGAAGCGGTTCTACGGCGGCACGGAAATCGCGGGCGACGGTTTCCCACGCAGGACCAGACTCGTGTGTAAGAAGGCGGTTTGCCTTTACGGCGAACTTCAGACGGCCATTACTGCGCTCGTAGAACGATGTCATGCGGTCAGCTGTCGGCATGTTGTAGAATGTGCTGTTGAGCTCAAGAGCGTTGAACTGCGTCGCATACCAGGCAAGAAAGTCTCTGCGGTTCAAGTTTTCGGGGTAAAAGACGCCTTTCCACTCAGGATAGTCATAGCCGCTTGTACCGATAAGCACGTCAGGCATTGTAGACCACCGACCAGGAAAATCCGTCTTTTTCGCCCTGCACCATCTTTACGGCTGGTTTTCCGTCAGCAGAAGCGTCTTTCTGGCCTGTAAAAGCTTCTTTCATGTTCATTTTAAGGACGACCGGCAACGGAATCTGGGTGCATTTAGTATATGCTTCCTTAAGGGTCCACAGACGGTAAAATAATTCCGGATCTGCTTCTACTTCACGTGCTTCGTTTTCATTAAAGAAGCGCCGCGCAAGTGGCAGACAATTGGCATTATCTGGATTTGCAAACTCAATATCGCAGCCAATTACTGAGTCAGAAAGGACGACCATCGTGTAATTTTTTGAATGGGAAATGCTTATCTGGACAGGCGGTTCTTCGTAATAAGCCTGTTCGGGGCGCAGGATGAACGGCTTTCCCTGCTTTGTGTAGTATCCCATGCGGTGGTCGGCAAGGTCACGGAATCCGTTTTCGCGTAGCAGGCGCTCAAGCAGAAGTTCTGCACCAAGAGAAAGGCACTTGTCTTCAGTGCGTTTCAGTTTGTCAATTTTTTCCTGACGGTACTTAGGGACATGAGCATATCCTTCAGCAAAAGCTTTTATATCCATCAGATAATCTACTGGTTCAATATGATATACAAGCATTTTCACCTGATTTCCTACTGCACCTCGAATTTGCTGTACACATCTTCAAGCAAAGGCCTGCATTCAAGGAAAATATCGCCAAGCAATGGATCAAAATGGGTTCCAAGAGAATCGTGGATAATGTCAAATGCCCTGTCATAGCTATACGGTTCCTTGTAACAGCGTTTGCTTACAAGAGCATCGAACACGTCAGCAAGTGCCATGATACGGGCTTCAATCGGGATTTCGTCGCCCTTAAGAGCGCACGGATATCCGGAGCCATCCCACTTTTCATGATGGTAATGCGCGACATTTTCGGCTATCTTCTTAAATCCCTCGTTCTCAACTTCACCGAGAACAATCGGGACTATCTTTGCCCCTTCTTCAGGATGCTTCTTCATCTCATCATATTCTTCGGGAGTGAATCTGCCTTCCTTTTTGAGGATCTTGTCGTCAATGGCAATCTTTCCAAGGTCATGAAGTGGAGCTGCCTCAATTAGGTTCATACAGAATTCAGTCGTACACCACGGGAACGGATAGTTATCGGCAATATGTTCAATGAAACAGCGTACACCGGCACTCGTTCTGTTGATGTGACCGCCCGGACTGTTGTCACGGCTTTCAACCATGCGTGCCATTCCAGTGATGATTGAGCCTTGCATGCGCTGTATCTTTTCTGCCTGAATGGCAAGTTCTGCTTCAAGCAGCTGATTGCTTCTGTCGAGAAGCCGCTTTTCCTGCTGGTCCTGCGTAATATCGTGCATTTCAACAAGAATGCCGATCAATCTGCCGTGAACAATTATTGAGTGCGCCTTGCAGGAAAGTGACATCTCATGATTTTCACCAAGATCAATGTTACGGATTGCATCGTCCTGAATCATGTCTTCTAATTTATCAAGAACAGGCCTTATCTTCAGATACAAGTTATCCGGAACAGGCTCATCAACCTGCAGGTCATCAAGTTCCGGGAACATCCTGTGGCAGACTTTTGAACAGCCGATATAATTT
The DNA here is from genome assembly GCA_045640805.1 of Treponemataceae bacterium. Classification (GTDB taxonomy): domain Bacteria; phylum Spirochaetota; class Spirochaetia; order Treponematales; family Treponemataceae; genus Treponema_I. The sequence goes on along the minus strand of JAZUFS010000025.1, from coordinate 150 downwards.
CTGTCTCCGTCAAAACACATGAAGCACTGCTCTTCCTTCTGCTCAAAGACGCTCGCGTAGGTATTGTTCATGTCATGCAGTGAAATGCTTCTGAACAGCCAGATGATGAAGAACTGTACGACCGGCAGAACAAGAGGAAGCAGGTTGTAT
>JAZUFS010000024.1:0-2462 GCA_045640805.1 Treponemataceae bacterium | reverse complement strand
TGGAACGGCGGCAGCTGCTGACACTGCAGTTGGTGAATCAGACGACAATGAGCCTGTCTGGAAGCTGCTCGTAATGCTGGTGCTTGGCGCCGCCTGTATCGCTGTTGGTGCCGACCTGCTTGTAGATAACGGTACCATCATTGCACACGAGATGGGCGTTCCTGAGTCTGTCATTGCGCTGACATTCGTGGCACTCGGCACGTCACTGCCGGAACTTGTCACTGCAATTACGTCCCTTGTGAAGAAGTGCGGCGCGCTTTCTCTTGGAAACATTATCGGTGCGAACCTGTTCAATCTGGTGCTTGTAAGCGGTCTTTCAATAACCTTGAGACCGTTCTCAATCCCTGTTGAAAAGACAATTGCCGGCATGAACGCGTCACTCGTTGTTGATACGCCGCTCATGCTGCTCGTCATGCTGATTATGACCGTTCCGCCGCTCATCAGCGGAAAGATGAAGAGATGGCAGGGAATTCTGCTGCTCGCACTGTACGCAGCCTTCTGCACGTTCCAGTTCGCAATGTAAAAAAAGGATATAGCTGTTACAGCCTGCAGTGAAGGGATGCGTACACGCTTTCGTTTGCGAAGTTCCAGCCGCCGCGCAGTGTGAACGGAATGTTACGGAGACCGATAAGGCCGACCGTAGCTCCCAGTTCAAGCCCCGCCGTCAGTGAAAGAGCGCCGCTGCCACCAGCGGATGAGGGGGTAGTTGATGTGCCGTCTGGTGCATACTGCGCTGTGCAGAACACTCCGATGCGCGGTTTTGTCACGATAAGCATCTCAGCAAATCCGCGTGAGAATGAGCGGCTTACCAAAGAGAGGGATGCATCTCCAAAATACGTGAAATTGTCTGCATCAACGACAGATTTCATATCAGCCGGTGCATGTATTGTGCAGAGTGGACGCACACCCGCTTGCATGCCAAGCGCAACCGGGCCGAAGTTTGCATCCGCTGCTGATGAAACCTGTGCTGCAAAAAGCGAGTCGCTCGTGTATTCAGCGCCGGCTGACAGTTCAAGCGCGCCGTCCGGCAGCAGGCCTGGAATGCGGAAGGTGAGCGCGCCGTCTGTGCTCCAGCTGGAACCGGCGCTTTCTGAGCCTGCTTCCTGAGAACCCGCGAAAGGAAACCACGAGAAGCCTGCTGAAAGACGGAGCGGCGGGAGGATGAACCATGCGGCTTCTGCGCCGACAAGTCCCTTGCAGTACAGGTTTTCTGTTGAAAGCGCGATTGCGGCTCCCGCCAGGGCATCGAACTTGAAGTTACCGGCCGCGAACGTAACGCCGGCGCCTGCGCTTGAGTCAGTGCGGAGCGCCGTATCTTTTGTTGAGCCGGTAATTGAAGGGTAGAAGGAGACGACGCTGTTCTTCACGTGTTTGAACGGCGCGTATTCTTTATGAACGGAAGCGAGCTTGTCAACGAATTCTGCGCGGTGTGCGAGAAGCTCAGCGGACGGACCCGTAAAAGCGGACTCAGCATTTGTTGAGCTACCGGCAGATGAAAGCGCAGTGTCTGAAGAAGGCTCACCGTCTGAAGAAAGCGCAGCGCGCTCCTTTAAGGCAGCAATCGCGTCCGCCTGTTCGAGCGCAGAAGCATATCCCCTTTCACACAATTCCGTGCAGGCAGAAAACTCCATGAAGCTGAATTCTTCAACGTTGCAGCGTATCCAGACCGCATCCGGGTGGTTGAGCAGGTCGACGACTCCCTGGCGGCGTTTTCCTACATCAATTGACGTGTTGAGCGCGGTAATCGGGTTGTCGAGGTTCAGGTTTTTGCCTGCGTAAAAGGTCGTCGAGACCATGTTGCACTCCCCGTAATCGTATGCAATGCCAATTGGCGAAATGTTCGCGATGCCGCCATCCACGAGTTTGTGCCCGTTGTAGGATATGCTTGAAAAGTAGACGGGCAGGGCGAAACTCGCGTCGAGCACGTCGTAAAAGTCACCCTCGCAGATGCGGATCTGCTGCTTTGTCACAAGGTCTTCGCAGACGACCATCACCGGAATGGCAAGGTCTTCTACACGTAGGTCCTTGCCGAGGAATGCAGTTACCAGGCTTCTGAAACGGTCGGAGTTGATCAGTCCGCGGTTTGCCGGAAGTGCCAGGTCGAACAGCCCGCCGATATCCGTATCCGTCATGAGCTGGAGAATCTGGTCGGGCGAAAGACCCGCGCCATAGAGCATGCCGATGATGCTACCCATTGAGTTTGAAACGATGAAATCGGGCACAATGCCCTGTTCTTCAAGATATTTCAAGACGCCGATGTGGGCAAATGCGCGTGCGGAACCGCCTGAAAGCACAAGCCCGACCGGCTCACGTGTGCCGCCTGTCTTGGCTTGAATGCGTGCGACGAACCGCTCGCCACCATACGTAATCGGGATATCTGCATCAAGCAGGTTTGATTCAGCAAAAAGAGTAGTGAAGGCGAAACACGCCAGCAGTAAAATAAGCAGTAACTTTCTCATACC
>JAZUFS010000023.1:0-8413 GCA_045640805.1 Treponemataceae bacterium | reverse complement strand
AAATAAATGCTATGCTTGATTGGAGATAGAAAGAACTTTGGCGAATCCATTGACCTAAGTGGCATGATTCTTTTCATGATCCAAGAATATTAGAGTTGGTAAATTGCCGAACATCTTTCCTGATTTATTCTTGACAGAAGTCACAACATATTAGGGTCGTCAACCTAAAACTTAACTCCAAAGTGATTCAAGACTTCTTTCATTGCATCCTGGCCAGTTAAACAGGTATCTCTGAGATATCCGTGTTCGTATTTCCATTCTTTTAGGCCTCTATAATAAAACAGCTTAAGTTCTTCTGTGATGATGAATGGAACAATATTGTGCTTCAGGCATTCCTTGAACATAATCAAGCGGCCAATGCGCCCATTACCATCCTGGAACGGATGAATTGATTCAAAACGTACGTGAAAATCAAGAATATCATCAAAAGTGACATCTTTTTTAGAATTGTAGTCTGTAAGCAGTTTTTTTACTTCATAAGAAACATCTTCAGGCTTAGTAGTTTCATTGCCCCCAACTTCATTTTCCAGCATTTTATAATCACCAACCCTGAACCATGATTTTTGAGCATCTGTCGTTCCGGTTTTCAGAATATAATGAAGCTGTTTAATAAAGCTCTCTGAAAGTTTTGTATTTGCACCTTCAATAATCAAATCTATACAGCGGAAGTGGTTTACCGTCTCAATGATATCATCAATCTTTACTGCCTCATCTGTTATGCCGAGCGTTTTTGTTTCAAAAATAAAGCGGGTCTGATCGTGAGTAAGGTGTGAACCTTCTATGTGATTTGAGTTATAAGTGAGATCAATCTGTATTTTATGATAGATTCCACCTTTTAAGGCGGCGTCTTTTTCCCGTTTTAAGAATGACAGAAGATTTGTTTCAGATTCAACAGTCCGGGTTTTGCGGCCTGGTTTTTCAGCATTTGACGGGATTTTCCATGTTTTGCCTTCTAAAAGAGCTCCGGGAACCCTGCCTTGTGCACAGTAATTCCGTACGCTGCGCGCACTTACATGCCAGATTTCAGCTGCTTTTTCAACGTAAATGTATTCTATCTTTGCCATAGGCAATAGTATATCATGTTATCGGCAAGATATAAAGCATTTATATATGCGGGAAATTACATTATATCTTGCCGATAGATTGATTTAATTGCCGATAAATCCCACAATCAGTTTTACCAGGAAAATCGCAAGGACCACGATGATGAGCGGGCGGGCGAACTTTATGCCTTTCTTTGAGTAGGCGGATGCGCCGAGCCAGTTTCCCGCAATGCTGAACACGCCGGCTGCGAGGCCTAGTGGCAGGATTACTTTTCCATTGATCAGGAACACGGTGAGCGCGGTGACGTTTGTTGTCAGGTTGATGACCTTTGTGGTGCCTGCCGCTTCATCGAGCGTGACGCGGGCGAGGCCGGTCAGCAGAAGCAGCAGGAACGTGCCGGTACCCGGGCCGTAAAAGCCGTCGTAAATGCCGATGAAAAACGCGATGATTGCGCAGATGATGATTGTCTTCCATTCAGAGAACGGCTCTTTTGTGCTTTCAAAAGACTTGTGCGTCAGAACGTAGATTGCGGTGAGCGGCAGAATGCACGCCATTATGATGCTGAACACTTCATCAGACAGAATGAGCGCCAGATTTGAGCCGAGCGTACTGCCTGCAAGCGCGGTCAGGGCAGCAAGCGCGCAGTGTTTCCAATTGATGTAGCCGTCTTTCGCGTACTTGATTGTCGCCGCCGTTGTTCCCATGGTAGAGCCCATCTTGTTGGTGGCGATTGCGTTGTGCGCGGGAAGTCCCGCTATCATGTAGGCTGGCAGGGTGATAAGACCGCCACCGCCTGCGATTGCGTCAATGAAGCCCGCGATGAACACGAGCGGACAGATTATCAGATACTGAATCAGTGTTGTTTCCATACTATGGCTTCATAGTAGCGCGTGCGGGCGTGCGCATTCAAGGTGTGCGGGCGTTTTTTCTTTCCTTCCGGCAGTTTTCAGCGTATCTTGTAAGTATGGAAGTTATTCTTACTGAAGACAATTTTGATGAGGAAGTGTTCAAATCCTCAAAGACGGTCCTTGTGGATTTCTGGGCACCGTGGTGCGGTCCGTGCAAGATGTTTGCGCCTATCCTTGAAGAGTTTGCGGAAACGCATCCGGATGTGAAGGTGTGCAAGGTGAATGTGGATGAGCAGGCTGCCCTTGCGGATAAGTTTGCCATCCAGAGCATCCCGACCGTCATTACGTTCAAGGCAGGCCGCTCGACGAACCGCGTGATGGGCGTGCAGACAGGCGATGATTTGAAACATCTCGTTAACTAATAAAAACTGTTAGAAAATCTGATTTTTTTTTAACTGTATACAGTTAAAGCTGCTTGACAGGGCAGCTTTAAAACGATTTTCTCGTTACACTCGAAAATCGTTTTATAACTCACCTTGAAAGACATTACGTTTGTTATCAGAGGGTATTTATGAGTAAAGCCGAAGAGTGGGGTGAAACTATTTTAGGGTGGCTGTGTTTAGTTGGTTTTTTTGTTGCTGCATTTTTTGTTGCAAGATTCTTATGGTTTGAGTTTTTAACAAGTCCAGAAAAACAATATGAAAAGGGACATTATCAAGCTATTCTTCGTGGATATGATAAGGGTGAAAAAACAGAAAATCATAATTTTGGATGGATTGGACTTGCTTATGTTGAATTAGGTGAAACTCAAAAAGCAGAATGGTATTTTCAAAAAGCAGCAGAAGCATGTGAGAATGTATTAAATAAATATGGAATGGCTAATGCTAGAATTTATCAGGAAAAGGATTATTGGATATATTGTGAACCATACTTTCAAGGTGATATGAATTATAAAGAAACCACAATTGATTGGATAGCCCAAGCTGGTTCTCTTTCTTCTAATGAGAGTTATGTTAAGGTACCTTGCAAGATCACTGAGAAAAATGGGAATGTTTTTACTTTGTGGGGCGGCGGTGATAGAGAAATATTCGATTGTCGCTGTGTATCATCCCTAAGTACACAGATAACTGATTTAGCATTGAGTGGGAAAGCTTTTTATGCATGTGGATATATAAGTCGTTCCAATGGTTTTAATTATTTGACGATTGAGAAAATAACTTTTGAGTAAAAATGAAGAAAGCACTTTTTCTTGTAACCTGCTGTTTTCTTTTGTTTTCATGTAAAACTAAAAAACAAATTATCTATGAACCACCAGAAGCAAATGAATATATTGGGACTTGGACTCTTATCGAAACTAATGTTGATAGTTGGAATCAATTATTGAATATGGGGTTAGTATTCCAAATTACCCTGATGGAAGACGGAAATCTTGAGTTGTGTGCAGTCGTTGATTCTGAGAAAAACATAATGAATGAAGGGGTATGGCACACTATTTCGGGTAAGGGATATGCTGAGTTCTCATTACCGGATCACGAGTATGGTGGTGAAATACAAGGAACTCTTACTCTTCGAGATGATAGGTTATATTATAAAGCTAATACATCAATATTAGTATTTAAATAAAACAAAATCCTGCTAGCAGAAAAGAGGGAGTCGTCTTTCTGTGACTATTCCCTATTTACAATATAATTGCATATGAAAAGTCAACTTATTTCTTTTGCAAGCGCGCCGTGTTGCGCTCCCAGAATACGCCGTCCGTGTATCCCTGGATTGAGGCGTCGCTGTCCGCCAGCTCAAGGCGTTTCTCAGCCCACAGACAGTACTCTTCGTTAAGTTCGACTCCGCACCAGTGACGGCCGAGTTTTTTTGCGACCACGCTCGTCGTTCCGCTTCCCAGGAACGGGTCGAAGACGACGCCTCCGGCCGGACAGCTGGCGAGAATGAGCTTTGCGATGAGCTTTTCGCTTTTCTGTGTCGGATGGTCGGTATTCTCGGGCATTGACCAGTACGGAATCGAGATGTCATCCCAGAAGTTTCCCGGGAACGTCAGACGGAACTTGCCGTCATCAGTTTCTTCCCAGTCCTTGGGCTTTCCGTTTTCGCGGTACGGTGCGATGACCTGCCGCTTCTGCTTCACTGAATCAACGTCAAAATAGTAGTTTTCGCTTTTAGTGCCGAACCAGATGTCCTCGCAGCTGTTCTTCCAGTTGTGCATGGCGCCGCGTCCTTTTTCGCGCTGCCAGGTGATGCGGTTCTGCACGATCAGGTTTTCTTTCATGATGCGGTACAGCAGCGCAGAGTTCTGCCAGTCGCCGCACAGGTACACCGAACCGTCATCCTTCAGCACGCGGAGAAGCGGCTTGAACCAGCTTTCAAGATATGCGTAGTAACTGTCGTCATCAGTTTTCGTGAATGAGACGCCGCCGAACTGCTTCGTCAGATTGTACGGCGGGTCAATGATGAGAAGATCAGCGAACTTTTCAGGCAGCAGCGGAAGCACGTCCATCAGGTCAGCGCAAAGTGTCCTGTCGGTGAGCGCGGTGGGAGTAAAAGCAGCAGCCTCATTCAGTTTTACGAGCCGCGGGCGCAGGGTGGCGCGCTCATCGTCAGTCAGGGTGAGCGTGCGGTTGTTCGGGGCGCGCTGCTTTGTCTCGCTTTCAGTGTGCTTGTCCACAGCCGCCTCCTAGTATTCTTCAAGAGCGCCGAGTTCTTCCCAGCGTGCATACTTTTCGTCAATCTGCGGAGTGAGCGCCGCGTATTCCCTGCCGTAGTCAGCGAGCTTTGTGTGGTCGCTTTCGCCACCGGAAAGCAGCGCCTCAAGCTCTTCCTTCCGCGCTTCGAGTGCGAAAATCTCGTCTTCTATGCCGTCGAACTCTTTCTGTTCCTTGAACGTGCGCTTGCGCGGCTTTGCCTTGGGAGCGTCTGATGCCTGGTCTGCGGACGCGGCGCTAGCCTTATCAGCGGATGATGCCTTGTTTGCGGCACCGCTCTTCGAAGCAGACTCCCGGGTCGTGGCGGCTTTCTCCGCCTCGCATTCTTTCAGGTAATCCAGGTACTCGGTGCACTTTCCCACATATCCGCTGACCGAGCCGTCGTCCTCCAGGATGAACAGCGTATCCGCGACCTTGTCCATGAAGCAGCGGTCATGGCTGACCACCAGAATGCAGCCCTGATACGTTTCAAGGAAGGATTCAAGGATGGACATGGTGAAAATGTCAAAATCGTTTGTCGGCTCATCGAGCACAAGAAAGTTCGGGTTTGAAAGGAGCAGGCGGATGAGGAACAGCCGCTTACGCTCGCCGCCTGAAAGGGTAGAGACCGCTGAGTGCAGGATGCGGCCTTCAAAGCCGAACTCCTCGAGCAGCTGGCCGGCGCTCAGTGTCTTGCCGTCGTTGCGTGTGATGTACTCAGCCGCTTCCTTCAGGTACTCGGTTACGGTAAGCGAAGTGTCGGCGAAAACGGGATTTTGCTGGTAATAGCCGAACACCGTGTTAAGGCCTTTTTCGACGCTGCCTGAATCAGGAGCGAGGTTTCCTGTAAGCATGTTGAGGAGCGTAGACTTTCCGGTGCCGTTGTCGCCGAAAATGCCGATGCGCTCTCCTTTCTTGAACATGTATGAGAAGTCAGCGATGACGCTCGTTCCCCCGGATGAGCCTGCTTTTATGTAGTTCTTGCTGATGTCGTGCGCTTCAAGAATCTTTCCGCCAAGCCGGCGGCCCGCAACCTCAAACGTGAAGCCCTTATCCTTCTGAAGCTTCTCGCGGTTTATCATGCGGTGGATGTTGTCCACACGGGCGCGGGCCTTTGTTCCGCGGGCGCACGGTCCCCTCATGAGCCAGTCGCGTTCCACACGCAGCACCGACTCAATGCGGCGCTCGGTATTCTGTGCAATTTCTAGCTCAGTCTGCTTTTTTTCAAGATACGTGCTGAAGTTACCTACGTACTTGTTGAACTTGCCGTGCTCCAGTTCGTAGATGGTGCTGCATACGGCATCAAGGAAGTAGCGGTCATGCGTTACCATGAGCACCGAGCGTTTCGTGTTTCTGAGATAATCCTCAAGCCAGGTGATGGTGCGGATATCCAGGTGGTTCGTCGGCTCATCGAGCAGCAGGAGTTTAGTGTCTTCCACAAGGACCTGGGCGAGGGCGACTTTCTTGATCATGCCGCCTGAAAGCTCCTTCATCTTTCTGTCGAGCGCGCCCGATTCAGCGCTTATACCAAGCGTAGTCAGAATCGATTTGACTTCGGCCTCGTATGTCCAGAGGTCCTTGTCGTTCATCAGGTGGCTGACGTACTCAAAGCGCTGATGAAGCCGCTGGTCGTCTTCTCCGCCGGCTTCTGCAAGGCGTGCGCACAGCTCTTCGTACTCGTGGATTATTGAAAGCTTGGGGCTTGTTTCGCTTACCTGAGCCTGCATGCCGGCAGCGTGTTCGCGGGCGTCGCGTGACATGAAGATGTGCTCGCGGATGGTGTGCTCAGGGTTGTATTCAGGATTCTGCGGCAGAAAGGAAACGCCCGCCTGACTGTTGAAAACCGCAGTTCCGTTATCCGGGGCTAAGAGGCCCGCAATGCAGAGCAGCATCGTGGACTTGCCGGTGCCGTTCCGTCCGATGAGTGCGGCTTTGTCTCCTTCTTCAAGACCGAAGGTAACGTCAGAGAAAAGCGGTTTGTCGCGGCCCATCTTGGCCAGATCTTTAACGGAAAGAATCGTCATAAAAAGCAGCTGAATCCCGCGATGTTTTGCGTCAGCAAAACTCGCCGTGAATGAAAGAAAAAGGATTTTTCTTTCATTCACAAGTATAGCAATTAGGGCTCATTCGGTATAGTATGAAAGCATGACAGAAAGCTTTCTTGCAGTTTCACAGCAGGTGCTCATCCTCTTCATCCTGATGGCCGTCGGCTTCTTTTTAAGCAAGCTGAAAAAGCTCACGGATGAAAGTGTGAAGAGCCTCGCGTTCATCGCACTTTACATCGTTACCCCATGCGTCATCATCCAGTCGTTTGACCGCGACTTCGACCCGGATATGCTCCGCGGACTTGGGCTTTCTGTGCTCGCTGCAGCTTTCACACACGTTCTCTGCATTTTCATCGCGAAGTTCGCATATCCGGCAAAAGCACGCAAAAACGGCGCAACGCCTGACGAAAACAGATGGCGTGTCCTCCGTTTCGGCACGATTTTCTGTAACTGCGGCTACATGGCCATCCCGCTGCAGCAGGCGGTGCTCGGCCCTGACGGCGTTTTCTACGGAGCGGCCTACATCGCCGTGTTCAACCTGTTCGCCTGGACATACGGCCTGACCCTTATTGCCGGCGACAAGGAAAAGTTCACAGTCGGTAAAATCCTCTTGAACCCGGGCATCATCGCCGTGTTCCTTGGTGTCGCGCTCTTTATCTCGCCGATCCGCCTGCCGTCAATTGTGGCTTCTCCAGTCGGCCATCTCGCCGCGCTCAATACGCCGGTTCCGATGCTCATAATCGGCCACTATCTTGCGGGCATCACGAGCCTTAAAATCCTGAAGGATAAGCAGTTCATCCTGCATCTGTTCCTGCGCCTGCTTGCGTCTCCGCTCATCTCGCTTGTGTGCTTCCGCCTTGCAGGTCTTTCAGGCATCGTGCTGAGCGCCATGATCATAGCGGCAAGCGCACCGACCGGCGCCAACACCGCCATGTTCGCCGTTCTGTATGGCCGCGACGAAAAGCTCGCCGTCACGATGGTTTCGGTGTCGACGCTGTTTTCCATAATAACGATGCCGCTTGTCGTAACGCTTTCTATGATGGTGTAGCTATGAGTGTTGGTGACTGGCTTATTTTCGCTGGATTTGCGTGTCTTTCCATTGTCATGGCCGTTCAGGATATCCGTACCCTGAAAGTGAGCCGCGCGCTTTCCCTTCTGTTGCTCGGCCTCGAGTTGGTCGCCAGCCTTTTCGATGCGGCAGGAAACCGCGCCGTCATTGAAGTGCTTCTTTCCACAACAATAGCGCTGCTTATTTTCATGCTTGTCCGGCTTTTAAGCGGCAGACTTGAAGACGGCCGCCGTAAGCTTGGCCTCGCGGATGTGTTCTATTCCGGCTCAATGGGCGCGTACCTGGGCTTCATCGGCTGGCTTGAAGCCTGTGTGCTTGCGTGCGTTTTTGCGCTCATCGTTGGAGCCGTGAATGTGGCGTTTGCACAGAAAGAGTCGCTTGAGCGTGAGCGCCCTGAGTTTGAAGCCACCTTCGCGCGGCATCAGGCAAGAAGCAAGCCGGTTCCGTTCGTTGCATGCCTTGCAGCAGGCGCGCTTGCCGTGAAACTGATTGAAGCCCTTCGTTAATGCTAACCTGCTGTAAAAAGCTGATTGCCCTCATCTGCTGGTTGTGAACTTTCTCACAGCTTTTCATTGAATTCTCATGCTTATCCTCATGCAAAGTTATCGACAAATGAGTTTAATTTTGCTAAAATATCTTAAGTAAAGTTAAAGTTTTTGTAGTCCGGATGCAGCTTGTGCTCATCCCGGGACATAACGGAGGCACTATATGAAAAAC
>JAZUFS010000022.1:0-5585 GCA_045640805.1 Treponemataceae bacterium | reverse complement strand
GAACGACATGGCTACGATCCGACTTTCCAGCAGATTTCAAACCAGACAAACCTGCTTGCAATGAATGCTGCTATTGAGGCTGCTCATGCCGGTGAGTTCGGTCAGGGTTTCGCGGTCGTTGCTAGTGAAATCCGTAACCTTGCAGAGACTTCTGGAAAGGAAGCAAAGCAGATTAATGATGTCCTCAAGCAGATGAAGAGACAGATTGATGCTGCATTCGAAAAAACGGTTTCTGCCAAGAGTGAATTCGGTAATGTCGTCCGTCTGTCAACACAGGTTAAGAACCAGGAGACTGTCGTCAAGAACGCTATGTCAGAACAGACAGAGGGTGGCAGCCGCCTGCTTGATTCTATTGCTGAACTGAAGGACAGTACACGCTCTCTGGCTGAAGCTGCCGACAGGCTGCAGACTGAAACACACACAGTCAAGGAATCTATTGCAAGGCTCGGTGAGATGGATTAAAATGAACTCCGGAATCTAGTATTTCGGAGTTCAAAAATGATAACCGTCACCCCCAAAAAATCTCATTCTGCAGATCCGGTCGGAGGATATTCCTTTTTTCCTTCTGATGTCCAGACAGCCGGTCATCGTCATCTTTCTTCTTCAGAAATAGAGATTCTGAAAGCAAATGGTAACGCATCCTCCGATTCTGAATGGAATAATCTTTTTGTTACTGATGAATTTGATCCTTCCCTTATTCAGAACTGTACCTTTACCGGACCAGTCGTAATCAACAGGCTTGTTTCTTCCACCCTGAAATATCATGACCTTGAACTTGAAACCGGTATATATCACTCAAAAATCATCTGCTGTACATTCGGTGATGATGTCGCCGTTCATAACGTTTCTTATCTGAGCAACTATGAAATCGGCAGTCGTGTCATGCTGTTCAATATTCAGGAGATAAGCTGCACCAATCACTCTAAGTTTGGCGTTGGTGTCCTGAAGGAGGGTGAACCGGAAGAGAACCGTGTCTGGATCGGTGTCGCCAACGAAAATGATGGCCGGCGCATTCTGCCTTTTGAAACAATGCTCCCGGCCGATGCATTCCTCTGGTCGCATTATCGTGATGACCCGAAACTGCTCGACCGGTTTGTAGAACTTACCGAGAGCGATAATTCCGGAAAGCTCGATACCCATGGCATTATTGAAGACGACGTCATCATCAAGAACACAATCCTTATCAAGGATGCGAAGATTTGCTGTTCGGCATATATCAAGGGTGCATTCAAACTTAAGAATATTACCGTACGCTCATCTGAGGCTGAGCCGTCGCAGATTGGTGAAGGTGTTGAACTTGTCAACGGAATCATGGGCCTGGGATCAAAGGTGTTCTATCAGGCAATCGCAGTCCGGTTTGTCATTGGAAGAAACTGCCAGATCAAGTATGGCGCGCGTGTCATCAACACCGTGCTGGGTGACAACTCAACGGTTTCCTGCTGCGAATTGCTGAACAACCTCGTGTTCCCGTTCCACGAGCAGCATCATAACTCGTCGTTCCTTATTGCGTCGACAATCATGGGCCAGAGTAACATTGCTTCCGGTGCCACAATCGGCAGTAACCATAATTCACGCAGTCCTGACGGTGAAATACTTGCGGGCCGCGGTTTCTGGCCGGGATTATGTTCTGACTTCAAGCACAATTCCCGGTTCGCGTCATTTACACTTGTAAGCAAAGGCTCGTATCAGTGTGAGCTTAACATTACGTATCCGTTCTCGCTTGTCTCAATTGACAACGCAGATCAGGCTATCCGCATCATGCCGGCATACTGGTTCCAGTACAACATGTTCGCCATCGCACGGAATAACACGAAATTCCGTAAGCGTGACATGCGTGTCGTAAAAGAACAGCACATTGAAACAGATCCGCTTGCTCCGGATACAATCCAGGAAATCCTTCAGGCGCTTGACCGCATCATCAAGCTTACGGCACATGAACTTGAAGATAATACCCGGTGGTTCAACCGCCAGGAAACCGACAGATATCAGAACGCAAAAGATTACCTGCACCAGAATCCCGAGGCAGATCTTGTCCTTAAAGACTATGAATGCATGAAGCGTTTCGGTGCCAAAATCCAGAAGCCTGCGCAGGGATACCGCGAATACCGCAAGGTGACGAAGTATTTTGCCGTGAAAGCACTGGTTGCCTGGGCAGACAAAGCAGGCGTAGATGCTCTTGAGCCGGTTCATTTTGCGGAGATTGAGAAACTGCCGTTGTATACCTCGTGGGTGAACCTTGGCGGACAGGTCGTTCCTGAAGAAAAGGTAAATGAACTGTTTGCCATGATAAAGAATGGCAAAATCAATACCTGGAAAGAAGTCCATGCATTCTATGATGAATGTGACGCGGAATACGAAAACTGGAAGACACGGTACGCGCTGTGGGTGCTTGAGCAGCTGTATTCACGTCCGTACACAGAGTTTACGCCTGAAATCTTCAATGATATGCGTGGCGATGTAACGGCTGTTTCTGATTATATGTACGAAAATTCAATCCTCAGCAGGCAGAAAGACTATTCTGACTTCTTCCGCTCTATCACGTACAGAAATGAAGAAGAAATGCTTGCCGTCGTCGGTAAACTTGAAGAAAACAGTTTCCTTCAGGAGCTTAAAAAAACAACAGCCGACTTTGACAGCCGGCTGGAAGTTCTTTTCAGTAAGATAGAGGATTAGCTGTTGACGCTTACAAGGCGTGCTGACTGATCCTGATGTGCGTAAATTGAACGCGCCTTGCTGTACGGATTCCTGAAATTCTGAATGACAGGCTTTGTTTCAATCAGACGTTCCTGAATCATCTCCCTGTTCATCTGATTCTGCATCAGTACCCGTTCCCTGAGCTTTGCAAGTTCATTTTTCAGTTCCGGGATAGGATCTTCATCAAATGAGCCGGTCTTGAATCCCGTCGAGATATGTTTTTCCTCGTACAGTTTTTCCATTGGAGAAATTACTTTCTGCAGATTTGCCAGATTTGCGACAAGCTGGTCTTCAAGTTCCGTATGAACGGCGACCTTCTCTGTGCTCCGTGAAGAAATTGCATCCGACTGTTTTTCCAGTACGGCAAGATATTCCTGAAACTTGTTGCGCTGCTGTTCAAGCAGTGCCCTGTACCGTTTCAGAATTGCAATGCGTTCATCAAGTTCTTCCTGTGTAAGATTCAGTTCTGCCATTTTTTTACCCGTTAATATCTATGCTGGAGTGACTTTCCGGAGCTGCAACCGGTGCGGTGGTCTCTACTGCCGTGTTCCATGCCCCACACAGATCGCTCATCATTTTGTGCACGGAAGCGACTTTGTCCTTATTCCGGCTGATGTTTGCCTCCAGAAGCTGCTGGTTGAACCACACGTACAGAGCCATGAGGTTCTTTGCTATTTCACCGCCTTTGTCCATATCAAGTGAAATCATCAGTTCGCTGATGATTTCCTGGGCGCGGACAATGCATTTGTTCAGTTTTTCAATGTTTTTGGGAGGAATCTTGTCGCCTTCCTGAAACAGTTCTTCTGCAGCCTTGAGCTGACGGCACGCTTCTTCGTAGAGCAGGATGATGAGTTTTCCCTGACTTGCCGTTTTTACACCTGTTTCTTTATATGCTGTATACGCGTTTGGATACGCCACAATAATGCCTCCGGAACAAAAAGAAAATAATCCTTTCTCAGTATCGGAAATTTGCAGAAAAACATGAGGTGATTTTAATGTAAATACTAGACGTTACGCGGAAAATTCCGTACTTTTAAGTTGAGGTATTTTTCTCTATGAGCGACAATGATAAAAAGCCGGATAACGATCCATACAATTTTTTCAAACTTTCACCGGAACCCGGCAACAGCAATAAAGATGGTAAGAAAAAAATCCCGTTCTGGGTCATTCTTCTGATTATTGTAGCCATTACTGCAGTAATCAACATGCTTTTTGTAACAAAGACAAATTCAGATACAATTCCTTTTTCAACATTCCGTCAGATGATTGAAGGCGGTCAGATTGATGTGGTGGAACTTTCTGACACGTATTTTTACGGATATAACAGTGCACTCAGTGTGTCTGATTCATCTTACGGCAGATTCAGTTCGTCATCACAGTCTGTGTATAAGACGGCCGCAATCTACACAGAAGACTTCATGCGCCTTCTTGATCAGAAAGGAGTTACGTACAAGGCTGTCGTAAAGCAGAACAACTACCTGCTTGAGTTTATCCTCAACTGGATTCTGCCCATGGGGCTTTTACTGCTTGTCTGGCGTTTCATTTTCAAGAAGATGGGCGGTGGACTTGGCGGCGGGCTTTTCTCAGCTGGTCAGAGCCGTTCAGCTGCGGTTGAAGAAGGACAGGTTAAAACCCGTTTCACTGATGTAGCCGGTGTTGATGAAGCAAAGGAAGAACTTGTTGAAGTTGTCGATTTCCTGAAATCTCCCAAGAAATATACTGATATCGGCGGTAAGATTCCAAAGGGCGTTCTGCTCGTCGGACCACCGGGAACTGGTAAAACGCTGCTTGCCCGTGCTGTTGCAGGTGAGGCTGGTGTTCCGTTCTTCCGTATAAGCGGTTCAGACTTTGTCGAAATGTTCGTCGGCGTTGGTGCCAGCCGCGTTCGTGACCTGTTCAAGCAGGCCCGTGAAAAGGCGCCGTGCATCGTCTTTATTGATGAGCTTGATGCCATCGGTAAGAGCCGCGTGAACTCAATCAACGGCGGTAATGACGAGCGCGAACAGACACTGAACCAGCTGCTCGTTGAGATGGACGGTTTTGACAACTCAAAGGGACTCATCCTGCTGGCAGCTACGAACCGCCCGGATGTCCTTGACCCGGCACTTCTGCGCCCGGGACGTTTTGACCGTCAGGTTGTCGTCGACCCGCCGGATTCCAAGGGACGTATTGCCATTCTGAAGATTCATGCAAAGAACGTAAAGATTGGCGGCGATGTAAGTTTTGAGTCTGTAGCACATGCCACGAGTGGATTTTCCGGTGCTGATCTTGCAAACGTCGTAAACGAAGCTGCACTTCTGGCTGTCCGTGCAGGACGCAAAGTTGTCACCATGGCAGATTTTGACGAGGCTGTAGAAAAGACTGTTGCCGGCCTTCAGAAGAAGAGCCGCGTCGTCCGTGAAAATGAACGCAAGATCATTGCCTACCATGAAACTGGACATGCGCTGGCAGCCGCCTTTACGCAGGGCGCTGATAAAGTACATAAGATTTCAATTATTCCACGTGGAACTCATGCGCTGGGTTACACTCTGCAGGTTCCTGACGAGGACCGGTTCCTGTTTACGGAAAAAGATCTCATCAACGAGATAGATACATTCCTGGGTGGCCGTGCCGCCGAGCAGATCATCTTCGGTGAAATTTCTACCGGAGCAGCAAATGACCTGCAGCGTGCCACTGACCTTGTGCGCCGCATGATTACTGATTACGGCATGAGCACCAAGTTCAGGAATGTCGTGCTTTCTCAGCGTGGTTCAGGTTATGGCGCCGCGGAACCAACGCTTGTACGCGAGTACTCTGAGGATACGCAGCAGTTCATCGATTCTGAACTGGCCCGCATTCTTGCAGAGCGTTACCAGCATGTCATTGAGCTGCTTACGTCAAAGAAGACTCTG
>JAZUFS010000021.1:0-1608 GCA_045640805.1 Treponemataceae bacterium | reverse complement strand
TGACGACAAGCGCGTCCGTGAAAAAATTGAGGAAGAAGCTGAGGAAGTCACCGAAGCAGAGGGCAAGGATGAAGTCATCTGGGAATGCGCTGACCTGCTCTACTTCCTGAACGTGCTCATGTGCAAGGAAGGCGTCACCTGGAAAGACGTCATGGATGAGCTCGACCGCCGTCACAAAAAGTAATTCCGCTGATCAATTCAGCACATACATATTCTCACAAGGAGGCGCACAATGATAAAGATCATTAACGCAAATGAAGTTCCACAGTCACTGTTTCAGCCGCGTGTCATCACCGGCTCTTCTGGCGAAAATGTCCACGAGAAGGTTCTTGCGTATCTGCATCGCGTAAAAGCGGATGGAGACAAGGCGCTTCACGAGATTGACGCCGACCTTTTTGCACAGGGCTTCCAGCAGTCAAAGCCGGATACGTTCCTTATCCCAAAGGATACGCTCAAGGCCGCTGCCGATAACCTTAAGAAAAACAACCCAGCCCTTTTTGAGGCAGTTTCTCATTCATTTGACCTGGCACTCACGTTCGCAAAAAAGCAGCGCGAATGCTTCACCGACTTTGAAGTAGAGCTTGAGCCGGGCCTCATCACCGGGCAGAAGACTATTCCGGTGGAGACAGCCGGCCTCTACGTTCCTGCAGGCCGCTTCCCGCTGTTCAGCTCGCTCGTCATGTGCGCAGCTCCTGCAAAGGCCGCCGGCTGCAGCGAGACCGTTCTCTGCACACCGTCCCGCCCGGCTCCCGACGGCACCAGCCGCCCGTATGCTGATGAAAGCATTATGGCCACCGCCTGGATTTGCGGCGTCGACAAAGTGTTCGCTTTGGGCGGCGCTCAGGCTGTTGCGGCAATGGCTTATGGAACTGAGTCAGTCCCAAAGTGCAGCGTCATCGCGGGCCCGGGAAACAAATACGTTACCGATGCCAAGAAGTCAGTCTTCGGTGATGTCGGCATTGACTTCATCGCGGGCCCGACAGAAGCTTTCATCATAGCGGATGAAACCGCAAAGCCTGCATGGGTCGCCGCGGACATGCTCGCTCAGGCAGAGCACGATCCTGATGCAATGGCAATTCTCGTTACGTTTACAAAGGACTTTGCAGACCAGGTCAGCGCAGAAATTGAAAAGCAGCTCGCCGAGCTTCCAACAGTAAAGACGGCGCGCGCAAGTATCGACAAGAACGGCCTGATTATCATTGCAGACAGTCTTGAGCAGGCCGCTTTCATAGCAAACAGCAAGGCGCCGGAGCACCTTGAAATTGCAATGGATGCAGGCGAAAAGCGTGACACACTCATCAAACTCACGCATAACTATGGTACGCTGTTCATCGGCCACGAAGCCGCAGAAGTCCTGGGTGACTACGCAGCCGGCCTGAACCATATCCTGCCGACAAGCGGCGCTGCCAAGTTTACCGGCGGATTAGCCGTTCGCCATTTCCTGAAAACGGTTACAACGCTCAGAACTGAGAACAACGCTGACGGAAGCTACAAGGACGGCGTACTGCACTCAATCAGCACGGCCGCCACCCTCGGAAAAACTGAAGGCTTATTTGGGCATGCCGCTGCCGCACGCATAAGAAGCTGAAGCAGGCTGTAAACAGAACG
>JAZUFS010000020.1:0-7916 GCA_045640805.1 Treponemataceae bacterium | reverse complement strand
AGACCGCTTGGCCTCCGACTTTCCGGCTGGACGATTTCAGGTGCTTTTTCGGGCTCGCGGTATTCCACCACGACTTTCAGCGCGCGTCCCCACACGGATTTAATCTGCGCGCTGATTTCGTGCACTTCTGCCTGAAGAGAGCTCTTCTTGAAGTCGCTGTCCACGGGGATGATGAGCCTGTCGCCATCCGCTTCCCACGGCATGGTGGCCATGAGTGAAGATGCGAGCAGGGATTTTGTGAATTTGAGATCCTCTATGATTCTGTCACGTACTTCATCAATGGAGAGCGTCGGATCTGCAGCCGCTGCCTGAGAAGCCGGCATGTCCAGAGGCGCATCTTCGCCGGGAACGAATCCGCTGTCGGGCATGGCAGGTGCCTCGAAGGCAGGTTGCGGCTCGGGCATATATTGCTGTGCAGGCATATCGTGCGGCTCGGGCGCGGCTGCCGGATTTTCAGGAGCTGCTTCAAAAGCAGAGGGCTCCTGGACCGGCGTTACAGGCGCGAGACGGTCACCGCCATCAGGAAAAGGGTGCGGTTCCTCCGGAGGAGGTGGCGCGGCGTAAAAGCCGGCCAGCAGATTCGGAATGCGCGGATTCGATGGCGCATGGGATTGCTGCCCGTCTGGCATACCGCCGAAAGCGGGTTGCGCTGAGAAAGCCGGTGCGCTTTCAACAGCCGATGTTGTCGCGCCAAAAGATGGCGCAGCCAGATTTTGCGTTGATGACGCTTGCGTCATCGGGGCGCCAGCGAGCATGCCGCGCGCTGCATCGATGGCAGCCTTTACCTCAGCGGATGACACGTATTTGCTGAGCCAGCAGAGCTTTGAGAGCGCGAGTTCCAGTTCAAAGCGCGGACTCAGTGAATAACGCAGGTCGCGGTACAGGTCCAGGAACAGCGAAATGGCGCGCTCAAGGCGGATTGCATCCCATGTGGCGAGCACTTTCTTTGAGAAGCGGTCTGCGCTCTGTCCGAGCAGCGCTTCCTTTGTGATGCCTGTCTGAATCAGGAGCAGGCTTCTGAGGTAATCGGTGATGTTTGAAACGAGCTGTTCGATTGAGACACCCGACTCCAGATACTCATTGAGTTTGGCAAAAACTGCGCCCGCGTTGCCGTCACAGCAGAGCTCGCACAGTTCGTTCAGGCGGTCGGTACCGACAAGGCCGAGTTTGTCGCGGATTTTGTCATACGTGATGTGACCGTCTGAGAATGAGACTACCTGATCGAACAGCGTGTAGGCGTCGCGGAAACTTCCCGTAGATTCGCGGGCTATCCAGAAAAGGGCCTCGTCGTCCACCTCAATGCCGGCTTCCGCTGCCGCCTTTGAAAGCAGCTCCTTAATCTGGTCAACGGAACCGAGTCTGAAATGGAACTGCTGGCAGCGGCTCTTGATTGTGGCAGGAACCTTGTGAAGCTCAGTAGTCGCAAAAATGAAGATGACGTATGGCGGCGGCTCCTCAATCGTCTTAAGAAGGGCGTTGAAAGCCGGGGTTGAAAGCATATGGACTTCATCAATGATGTAGATCTTGTACTTGCAGCTGTTCGGCGGGAACAGAATCTCATCCTTGATCTGGCGTACGTCGTTAACGGATGTGTTTGATGCACCATCAATCTCGATGACATCCATGCTGGTGCCGCGTGAGATTTCCTTACATGCGGTACATTCGCCGCACGGTGCGTTTTCGGGGCCCTGTTCGCAGTTCAGGACTTTCGCAAGGATGCGCGCAGTAGACGTTTTACCGCAGCCGCGTGGTCCCGAGAAAAGATAAGCGTGTGCAATCTTGCCGCTTGAAATTGAGTTTTGCAGGGTGGATGTGACGAACTCCTGGCCGACCAGTTCATTGAACTTTTTCGGGCGCCTGAGCGTCGCTGTTACTTCGTATGCCATACTTATAAGATAGCCGAAAATGACGAAATTTGCTACCTGAAAATGCCTGGCATGAAACGTCCGTCAGCTTTCGATTCCCTGTCCGTTGAAGGTGCGGTCTTCGGCGTAGGACATCATTTCGTTGTGGCGTTTTGCGTAGCAGACTAAATAGAGGAGCGGAGCAACTCCTACGAGGATATAGATTTGGTAAAAGAAGCCGGCTGCCAGGGCTGCGATTGGCGGAATCCACATGAGGAAAGCAGAAAATCTGTGTTCCTTGCGCCACTTTTTCTTGAAGAACTCGAGGCGGTCTTTCCATGTGAAGGAACTGCTGGTGAGCGTTGCCTTCAGATTTTCTTCCGCGTGTGGTTTGTACTCTTCATCTGCCAGCCGCTGCCCTGAAAGCAGCTCGTTAATGGTGACACCGAACAGCGTTCCCATTGCTTCAAGTACATCCATAGGGGGGAGGTATTCACCGGTTTCCCAGCGCGAAATGGTCTTGTTCGTTACAAGGAGCTTTCCGCCAAAATCTTCCTGCGTCCAGTTCTTTTCCTTTCTGAGTTCTTTGATGAAATTGCCTGTTTTCTGTGCGTTCATAATCTGTCTCAGAGTATAGTGAATTTCCGTCTGTATGTCTTTCCCAAATTATGGGGAATGCTGGACATTGCCTTCAAGCCCCTTTTGTTGCCCTGTCTTTCGGGCTGCCATCGGGGTTGAAGAAATATTCCACGGAAATAATCGGGTCGCCCGGTTTACGGCTCTTGTAAATGTCTTTCAGGAGTGCAAGGCTTTCATCGCGGCGCTGGACAAAATGCGGATAGTGGCTCATTGTGACGTACGTGCAGTCAATCGATTCGAGCAGGTCGATCAGGCTCTTCAGCTGCTGCGTGTTGTAGTGATGATTGCCCTTTATTTCCGCGCAGTAGGTGCCATCCCCTGAAAGCAGATAGTCGCCTGTCAGCAGGCAAAGTGACCCTTTTGCGTGGCTTGAGGGCAGTTCCATGATGGTGATTCCGGGCTCTTCCTGAAACGTCATGGTGCCGGTAACAATAGTAATTTCCACATCCTTGTGGTCCTGAGTAAGTTTATCCGTGTACTTTTTCGTGTTCGTACTTATATACAATTCGTCAAATGCGATTTTGTCCAGATTTGAAATGTGGTCGGGGTGAAAGTGCGACAGGACGACTTTCTTAGGCCCTGGAATTGCATTGATGTAATCTGCCTGTGCAGGATCTGCGCCGACGTCGAAAATCCATGTGGCTTTGTCTGTCTTGATGAATGTGACGTCACACGTAAACGGTTCTTCTGTTGCGGGAAGGTATGAAATATCTTTTGTTATCTGGATGGGTGTCATGCAGTTACTCATGCATACAGTATAGCACATTGAAGAGTATTGCCGTTACTATGGTTTCTTCATTTTTTGTGCTATGGTATATAGTAGACGGGGAGCAGACATGAGCGGAAAGAAAAGCAACAAAGTCAAAAATTACATCAGACGCCGGAATATCGTAAAAAATATCGGCACCATAATTACAGTGCTTATTTTTTTAGCAATTTGCGGAGTTACGGCAGCGCTTCTGGCTCTTGGCAGCATGGACTCCCAGCTTCTTGCCGCCGATAAGGATATGCAGAGGCTTGTTTCAATTACGAACCGGTACTGGGAGAATCAGGCAGAACTTGATGAGCAGATACTGGTTGAAATGGAGCAGAACCGGGCACTGAATCAGGTGCTTTTTGTTGATGATGATTTTAATGTCATCCGCCAGGTTGATTTAATCCGTGACTTTGGTGAGGCTGAGCCCAGGACTTTTCATAAAACCGCACTCTATCCTGAAGAGACGGAATCTTTCTTCAAGAATGGCTTTTACCGCGGCATCTCTGTTCCGGAAATAAGAGACAGGGACATATTCCGCCTTTTCGGATTACTTGATTTCAAACAGACGCCTACCACCGATGAATTGGTTGCGTGGGCACAGACAGATGAGCAGCTGCTTCCCGAGTGGTTTATTTACGTGACAGATATTGAGGGTGTAAACGTTTGCGCGAGATACGTCAATGTCTGGGATACATTCCAGTGCTGCGTCTTCTCATTTGCCATCGGTTTTGTCGCTGTCATCCTGATTCTGGTATTCTCTTCGGGAGCCTTATTCATTGCCTCATTCATCAGACGCAGGCGGTACGCGAACAAAATCATCTATACGGATACGGTTACCGGCGGATATAACAGGGATTACTTCATCAGCAAGTCGCTCAAGTGCGTAAAGAAGAACAGGCAGTACGCGGTCGTTCATTTCAGGCTTGAGAAATACAGGAATTACTGTACTGCATATGGGCTTAAGCAGGGCGAAAAGCTTCTGGAAAACATTTATTGGGCCACGAAAGAATGCCTGACGAAAAAAGAGGAAATCGCACATCTTGAGAAGGCGGATTATGCCCTGCTCGTACAATATACAGGGAAGATTCAGCTGGAAAAGCGCCTTAAGAAGATGGCGGATGGATTTAACGAACATTGCACAGACAAGCATCTGCAGTTTGAGGCAGGTGTGTATCCGCTCCCGTCACGACGTGCTGACATGGCTGATGTCCTGACGGCTGCAGGACTTGCACTTGCCAAGGCAGAAAGCCAGAATGCAAATATTGTCTGGTTCAATGATGCCATGAAAGAGGAACAGCTGTGGGAGCGCCGTGTCGAAGATGACATGGAAAAGGCGCTCGCCAATCATGAGTTCCAGGTGTATCTGCAGCCAAAGTATTCTACGAAAAAGGAGACGCTCGCCGCCGCAGAAGCACTCGTCCGCTGGATTCATCCTGAGCTGGGCTTTATCCCGCCGGGAAAGTTCATCCCGATTTTTGAACGCAACGGATTCATCCTGAAACTTGACGATTACATGCTGCGCGAAATTTCCCGGCTGCAGGCCCAGTGGCTGAAAGAGGGCAAACGCCTTGTTCCTATTTCGGTCAACGTTTCCCGCGCACATTTTTCCATGGACGATCTTGCCGAACGCATCTGCGGCATTGTAGACGAATACAAGGTGCCGCACAAATACATAGAGCTTGAACTTACGGAAAGCGCCTTCTTCGATGATAAGGCGACGCTGCTGACTACGGTAAAGAAGCTCAAGGCATACGGTTTCAAGATTTCCATGGATGACTTCGGAGCGGGCTACTCGTCACTTAATTCGCTCAAGGAACTGCCGCTGGACATCATCAAGCTGGACGCAGAGTTCTTCCGCAGTATTGATGACGTGAACCGCGCGAACGCTATCGTCGGCGATACAATCGCGCTGGCAAAGAAACTTGGTATGGAGATTGTCGCCGAGGGCATTGAAACCCGCGAGCAGGTTGATTTTCTTGCGGGGCAGGACTGCGACCTGATTCAGGGCTTCTTCTTTGCAAAGCCACTGCCGGTCAGTGAGTTTATTGAGCGCGCGTACGGAAAGAAAGCGAAATAAAGCGCAGTGATTACATTCCGCTCAGGCAGCCGGACTTGCCTTCATCCGGGTGGGCGACGACTATGCCGCAGCGCGCTTCCATGTTCAGTTCGGCGAGTTCTTTTTTGCCGTCTATGTACTGCTGGTAATCGACTCCCGTAGAACAGGTGTCGCAGCCGATATCCCAGCCGTCACCAAGTGCATCGCGGACAATAGCCTCACGTTCTTCACGGGTCGTATCTTTAATCAGAATGCTTGCCATCAGTAATCTCCTTTAAGCAGGATTTCCACCAGTCCCTGCAGTCCTCTCCATCACGCGCGCAGTATTCTTCAATCGGTTTCATGAATGCAGGATCGGCTTTCAGCAATGTCGAAACAGCAAGCTTAAAGCGGTTTTCTGCAATCTTACGGTACATTTCCAGGAACTGGTCTGGCGCCGTCTGGTCTACAACCTGCGTGTAAGGACCTTCAGGAATGGCACCGCAGTTCATGTCAACGTAATCCATAAGGCCTGATGCGCCGCACTGTTCGCCAAAGAGCACTATCTGTGTCGCCATGCTGTTGAGGAGCTGAAGCTTATTGAAAAGGGTTTCATGGGAATCCGGCATATCCATGACAGTATACAGCATTTGCTCTGTTCAACAACAGTATTGGCTGATAATCTTAAATTGATGTGCAGTTCATGCGGGAGCGTTGTCTGTCAGAAATAGTACATTATCACGAACGACATGTTGCCGGTCGTATCTGTGGTACAGGCGTCGCTGTTACCTGTGTTCACAAGGCCGTAGTACCCGTACATGCCGATTCCCAAATGATTCATGATATCAATGTTGTTGTACGGCTTGAATACTAATCCGAATTTCAAGCCTGCTTCCTGATGCATGTTGCTGGCGTCGTCGAAGGCGATTGAGTAGTACGGACCCAGCTGCATGGACTGCTCTATGCCCAGAATCTTCTGTGTGTAGGCGAGTGAAACGGGCAGAGTAAACTGATACGTGTATCCGCTGTCTTTGTTCAGAGTTGCGTAATACAGTCTGAAGTTCAGTTCAGGAACCACGAACAGGTTTCCGCCAACCATCTGTGTCAGCGGGAACGAGGCAATGAGGCCGGCGGATTGTGTGTTTGCGGTGAAACTGGTTCCATCAGTTGTTGCAATGACTGTCCGCGCAAATTCCTCAAACGTAATTCCGAAAGAAACGGTTTTGTCCTCATAGCTTGAAATGCCGGTCGGCACAATCTGTTCCGGCACATTTTCTGCCAGGGTAGCAATCTGCCTGGCAACGAGCGCCATGCCCGGAATATCGATGGTCTCAACGTCATCGGACGGGCGGTGATACTCTGAAGTTTCAAGGCCGGTGAAGAAGTTCAGGACAGGAATGCCTGCCTTGTCGTAGTAGTACGTGTCGGTCATTACGCCGTTGCTGTTCGCCAGCGGATAAGAGCGGATGCCGATGCCGTCAATCTGATTGTCACGAAGGAACTTGTCTCCGTCTGCTAACGTTGCAGAACCTTCACAGATAAGGCGGCCTTCATCTGCCAGATGTCCGACCATATCCATATTGATCATGAGTACAACGTCATAGCCACTTTCATCAAGCTGTCCGGCATTGTACTTAGAGCCGTACAGGCCCTGTTCCTCTCCGTCAAAGCCGATGAAAAGATAGCCGTAAGCGAGACTCTGCTTCTTTTCTGAAAGCATGCGGGCGACTTCAATGAGCGCGGATGTGCCTGAGGCGTTGTCGTCAGCGCCGTTGTACACTTTGCCCCATTTTGTACCGACGTGATCATAGTGTGCGCCGACAATGACGTACTTTCCGTTTTTCGACGGGATTTCACCGATTACGTTCCGGTACTTTCCTCTGGTGAATTCTTCCATCCGGGGATTAAGTCCCATCTCTTCGAACTGGTCGAAGATGTACTGTGCGGCAATAAGACCTTCATCCGAACCAGCTTTTCTTCCGTTCATCTCATCTGAACAGAGGAAGTTCATGTGCGCGGTGAGGTTTTCAACTACATTCTCCTGTGCAAAGAGAAGGCCAACTGAAATTAACATGATACAAAAAACTGATGTAACTCTCTTCATACTTTATATAACAACTTAAATTCAAAAAAATGTCATCCACAAAAAAAGGGGAAATGATGTACATTTCCCCTTTATTTACCACTTACCAGATGCGCCGCCACCTCCGAAGTGACCGCCTCCGCCGCTGAATCCACCGCCGCCAAAGCCGCCGCCCTTGAAGTTGGAACTGCCGCCGAAGCTTGAACCGCCGAAACCGCTGCTCCTGTGGTTCGAACTGTTGTTAAGCGCATTAAGCCAGAAAAGCGTTTCTGCTGCCTGACCGAGGCCGCTCCGTCTGTATCCGCGGCGGCGGTATCTGTTGAGCCGCGCTTTCTGCCGTGCATTTGAGATGATAATCAGCATGAAGATGACGAAGAACGCAAGTGCTGCAATGGCAGAATCGCCGTCGTCAGCAGATGCGCTTGGAGTAACGGTCGTCTGCGGCACGCCTTCCATGAGACTTGCTTCTGACGGCGCAACCAGAACTCCGATAGCCTGCATGCCGGCGAGAATTCCCGTGCTGTATTCGCCTTCCTTGAAGTATGGCGTAATGACGTT
>JAZUFS010000019.1:0-5711 GCA_045640805.1 Treponemataceae bacterium | reverse complement strand
CGAGTACCTGCATACCGGCTTTTCAGATTATGTCACTACAGTACGCATCAACAAGGCAAAGAGCATGCTTGACGGTAACTTAAGCATACGCGAGGTTGCCTTTACCTGCGGTTTTCAGGACGCAAACTATTTTATCCGTCAGTTCCGTAAGCAGACGGGGATGACTCCCG
This sequence comes from Treponemataceae bacterium, assembly GCA_045640805.1. Classification (GTDB taxonomy): domain Bacteria; phylum Spirochaetota; class Spirochaetia; order Treponematales; family Treponemataceae; genus Treponema_I. Next base: position 5,541 of record JAZUFS010000019.1, on the reverse strand, counting down.
GACAGTACAAACATGGAGAAGATAAATGAAAAAGTATTCCAGATCATTGATTTTATGCTGTCTTGCTTTTCTTACAGTCATGTCTTTCTCGTGCAAGAAACAGCAGGTTGAGCAGGAACCTTCAAAGACCCGTACCGTAAAAACCTCGGACAAACCGCGTATCGGCTTTTCTGTAGCAACTGATACGTTCATCATTGAACGCTGGAATAAGGATATCAAGATATTCCAGAGCGCAGTGAGTGACCTTGGCGGTGAACCGCTGCTCCAGATGTCAGCCGGCGGTAATGCAGCCCAGGTGCAGCAGATTGAGTACCTGCTTTCTCAGGATATTGATGTACTGGTCGTCATTCCTCATGACTGCGACCTTATTTCAGGCGTCATTATGGAAGCGGGCGAGAAAGGCATTCCCGTCATTGCCTACGACCGTATTATCAACAACGTGCCGCTGGCTGCCTACGTGTCATTTGACAACAGGGAAGTAGGTACGCTTATGGCCGAGTATGCCGTGGAAAAGTGTCCTAAAGGAAATTATCTCATACTGAACGGTTCTGTGCGTGATACGAATGTGTATGAAGTAAATGCCGGTATCTACAATGTCCTCAATCCGTACATCAAATCCGGAAGCATTACTGTCGGTGAGGAAATCTGGCTCGATGAATGGAGTTTCGACGAGGCACTGCTTAAACTGGGTGACGTATTTGCCGTCCGTGAAGATTTTGATGCCATCCTTGCCGGCAATGACCAGATTGCAGAGGCTGCTGTTCAGCTGCTTGCCGAACGTCGTCTTGCTGGAAAGGTCATCGTGACCGGTCAGGATGCAGAACTTGCCGCATGCCAGCGCCTTGTAGAAGGAAGCCAGCTCATGACCGTCTATAAACCGATTGACCGCCTGGCCACAAAAGCCGCACAGCTCGCCATGGCTGTTGCACTTGAGCAGGAGCTTGAATTACCGGAAACATTTGTTGACAATGGTTCAAACCAGGTACCATATTATCGTCTGGAACCGGTCGCCGTCACCCTTGATAATATAGAAGATACCGTTTTCAAGGATGGCTTCCATTCCCGCCAGGATGTCTACCGTACATCCGTGCTCAAGTAGTTTGTTTTTATGAATAGCATTTTCTTACAGCAAGAAAATGCTATTTAAAATCAGAAAAATTCCACAGAAAACATAAAAATCCCATTATTGAACAAAAAAATCGCGTTTTTTTTTGAAAAACCTCGTGTATTCTGACACTGTAGCGGAATATTTAACCGCTAACCGGAATGTATGTTCCGGAAAAAATCAGGAGGATTTTATGAAAAAAATCATCAGTATTCTTTTAGTTCTTCTCCTTGCAACATCAATGATTTTTGCAGGTGGAAAGAAAGATGCAGGTGCTGCATCAGACAAGATTGGTGTTTCTATGCCAACAAAGGATCTTCAGCGCTGGAACCAGGATGGTGCCAACATGAAGGAAAAACTTGAAGCTGCTGGTTACAAGGTTGACCTTCAGTATGCTGCAAACGATATTGCAACACAGATCAGCCAGGTTGAGAACATGATCACAAGTGGATGCAAGGTTCTCGTTATTGCTGCTATCGATGGTTCATCACTTTCAAACGTTCTTGCTACAGCAAAGACAAAAGGTATTCAGACAATCGCTTATGACCGCCTTATCATGGACACAGACGCTGTTTCATACTATGCAACATTCGATAACTACAAGGTTGGTGTATTCCAGGGTAACTACATGGTCGACACTCTCGGCCTGAAGACTCGCTCTGCTTCAGATCCAGTTTACATGGAGTTCTTCACAGGTGATCCAGGTGACAACAATGCAAACTTCTTCTTCGGTGGTGCTATGGACATTCTTACTCCATACATCGAGAAGGGCGTAATCGTATGTCCATCAAAGCAGACAGCATTCGCACAGTGTGCAACACTTAACTGGGATTCTGCAAATGCACAGGCTCGTATGGAGAACCTCATCACATCAAACGGTTATGGTCCAAATGCAAACAAGCTTGATGCTGTTATGTGTTCAAACGACTCAACAGCACAGGGCGTTACAACAGCTCTCGTTGGTGCAGGTTACACAAAGGATAACTTCCCTGTAATCACAGGCCAGGACTGCGATATCGTATCTGTAAAGAACATCCTCGCTGGCCTCCAGTCAATGTCTATCTTCAAGGATACACGTACACTCGCTGGAAAGGTTGTTGAAATGGTTGAAGCTATCATGAAGGGATCAAACCCACCAATCAATGATACAAAGACATACAACAACAACGTTTTCGTTGTTCCTTCATTCCTCTGTGACCCAGTATTCGCTGATATCAGCAACTACAAAGAACTGCTGCTTGATTCAGGATACTACAAGGAATCAGAACTTAAATAGTGATATTTAAGTGACTGGTAAAAGGGTGTTTCACCAATGAGACACCCTTTTTTTTAAAAAATGGAGGTTCCAATGGCAAAGACATTGTTGGAAATGAAAAATATTACCAAGCTTTTCCCTGGTGTCAGGGCTCTTGATAATGTTAACCTTCAGGTTGAAGAAGGCGAGATTCACGCTCTTGTAGGCGAAAATGGTGCTGGAAAATCAACACTGATGAACGTACTTAGCGGTATATATCCATATGGTACGTATGAGGGTGACATTATCTATGATGGTAATATCTGTAAATTTCAAAAAATCAGAGACAGTGAAGAAAAAGGTATTGTAATCATTCATCAGGAACTTGCACTCGTTCCTCTCCTTTCTATTGGTGAGAATATGTTCCTTGGAAACGAATGTGGATCCAAGGCAAAGATTAACTGGGCAGAAACCCACACAAAAGCAGATGAGCTTTTGCGCAAGGTCGGTCTTAAAGATTCATCAAAAACACTGATTAAGGATATTGGTGTTGGAAAGCAGCAGCTTGTTGAAATCGCTAAGGCACTCGGAAAGAATGTCCGCCTGCTTATTCTTGATGAACCGACAGCTTCTCTCAATGATACAGAAGCAAAACATCTTCTTGATCTTCTCCTCGAGTTCAAGAAGAAGGGAATGACATCTATCATCATTTCCCACAAACTTAATGAAATTTCGTACGTAGCAGATAAAATCACGGTTATCCGTGATGGTGCCACGATTACAACTCTTGATAAAACAAAGGACAGCTTTACAGAAGATACAATTATTTCTGCTATGGTTGGCCGTAGTATTTCAGACCGCTTCCCTAAACGTGAATCCCATGTTGGTGATGTCTGCTTTGAGGTCAAGGACTGGTGTGTTGATCACCCGATCTTTGAAGGCATCAAAGTATGCGACAACATTAACTTCAACCTGAGAAAGGGTGAAGTTCTCGGTATTTCAGGACTTATGGGAGCTGGTCGTACAGAACTTTCGATGAGTATTTTCGGACGTTCTTACGGATCAAATATAAAAGGAAAGATTTTCCTGAATGGAAAGGAAATTTCCATACCGAATGTAAAGACTGCAATCAGGAATAAAATTGCTTATGTTACTGGAGACCGTAAGGGTAATGGACTTATCCTTACAGAATCCATCAGTAAGAACACTACATCAGCAAAAGTTGAGAAAATTTCAAAGCATTATGTCATTGACTTTGACAAGGAAAGGGCAGATTCCAAGGCTATGGCCAAGGAAATGCATACCAAGTGTTACTCAGTTGATGAGAATGTCGGTAACCTTTCTGGTGGAAACATGCAGAAAGTCCTTCTGGGAAAATGGCTGTATGCAGAGCCGGACATCCTGATTCTGGATGAGCCGACACGCGGTATTGATGTTGGTGCAAAGTATGAAATCTACTGCATCATCAACAAGATGGTAGCTGAAGGAAAGTCAGTCATCATGATTTCCTCAGAAATGCCTGAACTGCTTGGAATGTGTGATCGTATCTACGTCATGAACGAAGGTAAGATGATTGCTGAAATGGATGGTAAGGAAGCTACGCAGGAAAAGATTATGACATGCATAATCAATTCCAGCCGCTAGCTTATAGACAATTCGAAAATAAGGAGATTCAGATGTCAGAAAGACTGAATATCAAGAAAGTTCTTAAAGACAACACAATGCTTTTTGTTCTTGTTGCTGTCATGCTTCTTTTTGAAGTTCTCATACGGTACAATGATCACGGATCATTGTTTTCACCTGCTAACATCACAAACCTCATAAGACAGAACTCTTATGTCGTCATTCTTGCTACAGGTATGCTGCTGTGTATTCTTACCGGTGGTAACATCGACCTTTCTGTCGGTTCTGTAGTTGCCCTCATTGGTGCTCTTGCCGGTGTGCTTATCTGTAAGGCAGGCGTGAACATTGCCCTTTCAATTGTTCTCTGTATTCTTGCAGGTATCCTGATTGGAGCGTTCCATGGTATGTTCATTGCTTATCTGCATATCCCGCCGTTCATTACGACTCTTGCAGGTATGCTTTTGTGGCGTGGTGTTGCAACCATTATTCTTAACGGACAGCCTATTGCTCCGTTCCCAGCTGGATACAACAAGCTTTTTGAAAGCTATCTGTTTACAGATCCAACTTTCTCAGTACCGACAATGATTGTTGCCGCAGTCTGCTGTATTGTTTTTGCTATCATTGAAATTGTCAGCAGAGTAAGAAAGGTAAAGAAGGGATATCAGGTTCCTTCTATGGTTTCTTTTGTTACAAAAATCATCGTACTCAGTGCTGTCATCCTCCTCGTAGGACAGTTCCTGGCACGTGACCGTGGTGTTCCTGTTATCCTTATCCTGCTTGCAGTTATTGTTGCTGCTTATGGATACTTTACAAAGAACACAGTTCCTGGCCGTTACCTCTATGCAATTGGTGGTAACGTAAAGGCTGCAAAACTGTCTGGTGTCAATACAGATAATGTTATGTTCTTTGCATACACAAATATGGGTTTCATTTCTGCAGTTGCTGCTCTTGTTTGTATTGCACGTTTCAATTCAGCCCAGCCAACAGCAGGTCAGAACTATGAAATGGATGCTATCGCATCCTGCTTCATCGGAGGTGCATCAGCATACGGTGGAACAGGAACAGTTACAGGTGCTGTTATTGGTGCTATCTTCATGGGTGTTCTGAACAATGGTATGTCTATCCTCGGTATTGATATGAACTGGCAGAGAGCTGTAAAGGGATTAGTCCTCCTCGCAGCAGTTCTCTTCGACGTTCTGTCAAAGAAGCGCGGAAAGAGCTCTAACTAATCAGCTTTAACCAGCAAGGGAAAAAAGGCCGCTTCTTCAGGGCATACGCTCTGCAGAGGCGGTTTTTTTATGCACTGAGAGCATTGCAATGTCTCTTAAACTTTAAGTTTACTTAAGTTTCTGCATCTAGCATAAAACGGCGTTTTCTGCTATTATATTGACCAAATATTTCTATGCCAAGAAACGAAAGAAAGCGTTTTCCTGGCGTGTGTGAAAGAGGTTGTAAAATGATCACATTAAAGTTTGGCGGTACTTCCATGGGAAGCGCCCGCCGCATCATCGATTCAGCCGCCATTATGGCAGGCAGAGCAGAGCAGGACCGCATCAGCGTAGTAGTTTCAGCTGTAGCC
>JAZUFS010000018.1:0-6996 GCA_045640805.1 Treponemataceae bacterium | reverse complement strand
GTCCTGCTGGGCGGCGCTTTCGGTGCGGGAACAATCATCTGCGCGTTCCTCGTCGGCCCGGTTGCAGGCTTCTTCCTGCCTGTAAACGAGCGGATAATCAACAGAATCGTTTACAGAAGAAAAAACTGATTCACATAACTTAATTCTTGCATAAAAAACATAAACTTTTCTTTCCAGTTGTATCAGTTCTTCCTATTTTATTTGGGTCATTAACAGGCGTCGAGAAAACTGACAGGAGGGAATGCGGATGGGCGATTACTGGGTATTGAACACAAAAACTAAAAAATACGAATCATCCCGTTCAGAACCGCTTTCCGTATTCCCGACCATCGTCAATGCAAAAGACAGAATAGTGTTCTGCCGCCACTGTCACCGCTGGGAGTACATCATCAGTTTTAAGGACGACGTACTCATCACACAATGCGGGCAGCCGTACAAAGGCCTGATTGTCCAGAACGGTGCGTATATCAACTATGGTTTTGAAATGAGTAAAAGCCGTGATTCATATGTCATAAACGTGAAGTCGCAGCGAACAGAAGTCGGAAAGCAGCGTCTTTTTGACAATCAGTTCATTCTCGACCTTGACCGGAAGCAGCTTCTGAAAAACGGAAAGGCGGTGTTTGAATCCGAGGATATCAGAGGCGCTCCATGTGACGAACTGACAGAGCAGATTCTTGATGAAATGGGTGAACGCTATAAAAAGCAGTTCGGTCTGAAACCGACTGTTGCGTCAAAATTACGCGGATTCAACGTGCTCGTCGGTTACATGCTCTCCCCGTTTAACGTGAACTTTTACAAGATTGCCCAGCATTGGGGACTGAATCCGTATGACAGGGAGTTTGCGAGTCTTTCATCCGGAGACACACCCACTGCCGAAAATGAGATGTTCGAAAGTCTCGGCATCAAGCCGACAAAATCGGTACGCAAGATGTATCAGCAGACGCCGCAGTCGGTCATCTGCTATGCAGCGGCAAAAGACATGGGGTTCACAGATGTGAACATCCTTCAGAAAGCGTACAGTCCGCAGTTCTATGTCTTTCTCGCAGGAAACATGATTTCTTTTGCAGGCGGATTCATAACGTACGCAGTTCAGGAAGGCTTAAAGCAGTTCGTGCAGGATCTGCTTGAATTCACAAACCAGAAGACCGTCTGGAATGCCATAAAACGCACTGCAGATTATTTTTCCGAAAAAGCGTCAAACGAAATGTACGTAGCGGATGGAATCAACACGTATGTTGCCTGCAGAGAAGCTCTGACTGAACAGGAAAAGAAAGAAATCATGCGCGAGGGATTCAATAAATATACGCATGATTTTCTCGTCCGTCGGGCTGATGAGCTTCATACGCAGATGGAATACCGGAACTATGCTGCTGAAAATGTCATATTCAACATTGAACCACAGTTTCTTGAACTTGATTACAAATGCGGTCCAAACAAGAAAAAGCAGAAGAACCCGAAGACAGGAGAAGATGAATACGTCGACGTACCGGATACAGAACGGTTCTGTTTTTATGTAGCACGCGATTCTGCCACGCTTAAGGTAATAGGAAACGCCATGCACAACTGTGTCGGCTGGGGATATGCAAATTCTGTAAAGCAGCGGCACTGCACCATTGTCTACGCCAAGTACAATGGAAAATACCGCATCTGCATTGAAGTAACACCGACATTCACCATCCGGCAGTCACTGGGCCCGTGCAACCAACCGCTCAATCAGGAAGAAATGGAAGCATATGGCGAATGGTGCAAGGAAAAGCACATACAGTTCACAAAAGCGTTTACCATCCGTTTAGCAGTTTAGCATCTGTTCCTGCCGTTTTTTCTTGTTTCCTCTTACTACTAAAATCTCAATATTCACTGTATAATACTGAGTAAGAGGATTCCGTACGGGCTTTCAGCATATGAAAAAGATATCATCTGTCATCCGATTCTGGCTTTTCATCTGCATTATCTGCGCGTTTTTCATAACAAATTTCCTGCTGTTTTGTGTTCAGAACAGGCTTGCAGAAAACGATTGTCAGGAAGTTCTTGCGACAACCATCAGTGACATTAAGGGTGATATCAGGGACAACACAGATTATGACCTGCTCTGGTACTGCGACAATCTGAAAGAGGCGCTGGAAAACCTTCCTCAAAACGACAGTCTGACGATTGAAACACTCTGTGACTCCTATCTCAGTCTTGATATTGGCATTATCAACCTCATCGATGAAAACGGCATAATTTATTACAGCACCGATAAAACCAACATCAATTACAATATGTACGGCGCTGAACAAAGCCGTCAGTTCATGGAAAACCTCATTGCAAACGGCAGATATGCACAGCCGATGATGAGGAACGGACTCAGCAATGAACTGTACAAATACGTCGGCATCACGCTGGACAATGGTGAATACCTTCAGATAGGCAACGACGCAGAAGAGATGAAGGATGAGATTGAATATTTCATCAACATTGTCGCGAAGAACCGTCATGTGGGAAAAGGCGGCAGTGTACTTATTGCGGACAGTTCCGGAAGGATTATTACCGACGCGCAGGGTGTTTACGGAAAGACACTTCAGGACATCAGTCTTGATCTTTCACCAACAGATGCGGTGACCGTATTTCAGAAAAAACTGTTTGGTAAATCTTTCCAGTGCATGTATGACACAGAAGAAGGCTACACCATACTTGCCATAATTCCAACGGCGGAAATACTTCAGTCAAGAAATGTAGCCCTGACCGCAACGATGATCATGGAAGTCATTGTCTTCGCCATTCTGTACTTCATGGTCATGAATCTTTTCTCAAAACTGGTCGTGAAAAACCTCAAGAAAGTAAACCGGACCCTTTCTGAAATAACGAAGGGGAACCTGGATGCAATGGCCGATGTTCACGGAAATCTTGAGTTTTCTTCCCTTTCAGACCACATAAATGTCACGGTCACCACTTTGAAACAATACATAGCGGAAGCAGAAGAAAGGAACATGAAAGACCTGGAACTTGCAAAAACAATCCAGCTTTCAACCATGCCCAAGGATTTCTTCACGGATGCCAGGGAATTCCGCGTATTTGCAAGTATGGACACGGCAAAAGAAGTCGGCGGCGATTTCTACGACCTGTTCTATGTCGATGACCACACATTCAATATTGTCATTGCTGATGTTTCCGGGAAAGGTATTCCTGCAGCCCTGTTCATGATGCGGGCAAAGACGCTCATCAAGAGCCTTGCTACACGTGGCATTCCGCCGCATGAGGTGTTCAGGATTGCGAACAACCAGCTGTGTGAGGAAAATGATGCTGAAATGTTCGTCACCGCCTGGATGGCAAGCATTGACCTGAATGACGGCCATGTCGTTTTTGCAAACGCCGGACACAATCCGCCGCTTATCAAACGCGCAGACGGTAACTGGGAATATCTTTCCATGCAGAGCGGCTTTGTTCTGGCTGGCATTCCCGACATTCCCTACAAGCCGCAGATGCTGCAGCTGGCAAAAGGTGACACGCTCTACCTGTACACAGACGGCGTGACAGAAGCTACGCGTCCCGGCGGCGAACTGTACGGCGAAGACAGACTCAGGCACATTCTCGACACGGGCGTGCCTGCTGCGGCTGACGGTTCCGGCGGCACAGCAGGCACTGACATGGAGACAATCTGCGCGTCAGTACGTGCTGACGTAGACGTTTTCGCCGCAGAAGAACCGCAGGCAGATGACATTACCATGCTGGCCTTCAATTTCATCGGAAAGCGGGAACCGCTCGTCATCTGTCGCGAACAGGCAGAAATTGCTGACATCACAGAAATTACCGACAGAGTCAATGAGGAACTGAACATGATCGGCTGTACACAAAAAGCCCGTACCCAGCTTGATATCGCCATAGATGAAATCTACAGCAACATCGTCAAGAACGCATATCCTGAAAGTAAAGGCCCTGTCTCCGTCACACTCTGCCTGTGCAATGACGGCACAAACGTAATGCTTACATTCACGGATAACGGCGTTCCGTATAATCCGCTCCGGAAAGAGGACCCGGACATTACACTGTCAATAGAAGAACGCGAAATCGGTGGTCTGGGCATTTTCATGGCGAAGAAAGCAGTAGACGAAATGAGTTACGAGTATAAGGATGAGATGAATATCCTGAAACTCAGGAAAAAGATTCAACCGTAACGTGCAATCTTGAAGAAAACCCTGTATCAAGGCATAATGTGACTGAAAAAATGTCAGAAAAACAACCAAGTCTGCAAAAAAATTTCATCCTCAGTACACTGTATGAGATTCTTTGTGTAATTACACCTTTCATCACAGCACCATATGCTTCACGCGTATTGGGACCGGCAAATATCGGCATCTACAGCTATACACATTCTTACGTAATGTATTTCACGCTCATCGCCGCTCTCGGAACAGCCCAGTATGGAAAACGGGAAATAGCACGTGTAAGAGATGACAGGCAGCAGACCTCAAAGCTTTTCTGGGAAATTGAACTTCTGTCCATCATAACATCCTGCGTGGCTCTGCTTGGATGGGGTGTATTTGTCCTGTTTGCACAGCAATATAAACTGTATTACTACATTCTGACACTGTTCATCTTAAGCAAGATGTTCGACATCACCTGGTTCTACACCGGGCAGGAACAGTTCAAATATACGGTCACAAGGAATTCCATTGTTAAGATTGCGGGAATCATCTGTCTGTTCGTATTCGTAAAAACTCCAGAAGATTTATGGATATATTTTCTTTTTCATGCAGGCGTTGATTTCATCGGAAGTCTGTCCATGTGGATATCACTTCCACGATTTCTCGTTCCCGTTGACCACAAGTCTTTCAAGCTTCTTCCCCATTTCAAGGAAACACTGGTTTATTTCATTCCGACAGTTGCAACATCAATTTATACCATTCTCGACAAGACCCTGATTGGACTTATTACACATGAAGAAACTGAAAACGGATTTTACGAACAGGCTACGAAAATTATTCATGTAGTCAGGGCATTTGCCTTTTCTGCAGTTAATTCCGTAGTGGGTGCCCGTACCGCCTATCTGTTTGAAAAGAAAAAAACTGATGAAATAAAGGAAAAACTGCATCTTTCCATTGAGTTCATCCTTTTCATGAGTATCGGGTGCTGTATGGGAATGATAGGAGTAGCAAGCAACTTTGTTCCGTGGTTCTACGGTCCGGGATACGAGCCGGTCATCCTGATCATGCAGCTGCTTTCACCAATACTGGTCATTACCGGAATAAGTACAAACCTCAATGACTTATACTTCACCCCAGGTGGTTTCAAACAGAAAAGTGCGCTCTATGTCAGTATTGGAGCGGTAACAAATCTGATCTGCAATCTTCTTTTTATTCCCAGATTCGGTGCTATTGGAGCTGTCATCGGAACGCTCATTGCGGAAACGGTGATAATGCTGCTGTATCTTTTCAACTGCAACAGATATCTCACAACAGACACCATCCTCAAATCCGGCTGGAAAAAGCTGTTTGCAGGAAGCCTCATGCTTTTCTTTATTTTCCTTGTAAAGCCATTTTTCCATAACGACCTGCTCCTTCTTCTGACCCAGATAGCTGGTGGTGCAGCAATTTACATCCTTACCCTGTTGCTTTTGAAGGACAACATACTGTATATCCTTATTTCAAAAATCATGATAAAATTAAAAAAGAAAAAATGAATCATATAGTTTTTTGCATAAATGAGACATGGGCTATGCCTGCCGGAATATTAATCCAGTCAATCCTGCATTATAACCCGGGAATGGATGTCACTTTCCACATAATCACCAAGGCATTTTCCGAAAAAAAACAGCAGGAACTGTATTCGGTACTTCCTGATTCCGGAACTGCAAAAATCACGTTTCATTTTGCAGATGAGTCAAGTCTGTCGCATTTACCCATAAGAAAAAATGATCATGTTACCATAGAAACGTACTTCAGATTTCTTATACCATCTCTGCTTCCAGAAGACATACACACTGCCCTTTATCTTGATTGTGACATGCTCTGCACAGGAAGTATTTCTGAGCTTTTTGAAACTGATATAAGCGGTTACTCCGTAGGAATGTGTCCTGACACACGATACAGTGACATTGAGGTTTTCAACCGGCTTGATTACCCTATGGAATACGGCTATTACTGCGCCGGCACCATTCTGATGAACCTTGACTGGTGGCGGGAACATAAGGCAGCCGAACAGTGTGTCGCATTTCTGACTGAGAACCCGGGATTATGTCTGTGGCACGATCAGGATGCCATCAACAAGGTACTGCATGAGACGATACTGCAACTTGATTTCAGATATAACATACAGCAAAGATTTTATTTCATTTTTGATTATTTGAAAAATAAGTTCTCAACTAAAAACATCCACTTGTTTCTTGTTAATAAAAAATATTGGTCAACAATTACTTCTGCCTTGGAAGATATTCGGATAATTCATTTTTCTGGAACAGAAAAGCCGTGGCACAAACACTGCAATAAGAAACCATTTACCAGACTTTGGCTGCTTTTTTGCAATAACAGTCCGTGGAAGCATAACAATTATTTAAGAAATTCTCTTCCCGTAAAATGGAAAATCAAACAATTATACAAAAGGATAAAAGGTACCCCAAATTATGTTTACGCAGACGATGCCTTTGCCTATGAAAACAAACTGCTCACTGAGTATAAATAATAATATGAAACCTGAAATATCCGTACTAATTGCTGTATATAATGTCGAAAACTACATAGCTCAATGTCTCGAAAGCCTGCTGGCAAACACAATCATAGATAAATGCGAAATCATTCTCTGTAATGACTGCACCCAAGACAACTCAATGGAGGTTGCCCAATCTCTCTTACCAATGCGACCGGATATATCTGTAAAGGTTCTCAATCATTCAGAAAACAAAAAAATAGCCATCACCAGACAAGAGCTGATGGAAGCTGCTACAGGAAAGTATATTCAATTTGTTGACAGCGATGACTGGGTGGAACCAGATTACCTTGAAAAGCTGTATACTCTTGCAGA
>JAZUFS010000017.1:0-3288 GCA_045640805.1 Treponemataceae bacterium | reverse complement strand
TTGAGCAGGTCAGGCAGACAATCGGCAGAATCTGCTACATCCGCGAGCACGAAGAGAAGATTAAGGCAGTGCTGGAAAATATCTGCTATACTGTAACTACGGAGGGTACCCATGCCTGATATCATCAAGATCAACGAAAACACATGGCGCATTGAAGACCAGGGAGTGCGCTTCTTCCTGCTTACGGGAAGCGAGCGCGCTCTTCTCATAGACTCTGGCATGAACGTGCATAACGCGCGCGACATCGCATCAGAACTGACGACGCTTCCGCTCAGCCTGCTCAACACGCACGCAGATCCCGACCACATCGGAAGCAACGCACAGTTTGACGAGTTTTACCTGAGCCCTGCTGAAGAAGCGAACCTCCGCGCGCATGGTAACAGTGGCAGAATCGTTCCGGTGGGAAACGGAACCACGCTCGACCTTGGCGGCCGCCCGCTTGAAATAATCGACCTTCCGGGGCATACGCGGGGCAGCATCGCTGTTCTTGATAAAAACGCGCGCGTGCTCATCAGCGGTGATCCGATTCAGGATGGCAGCATCTTCATGTTCGGCCCCGAGCGCAACATGGAGCTGTACATCAAGAGCCTTGAAACGCTCTCCGCCCGCGCCGGCGACTTTGACGAAATATGGCCGTCACACAGCAGTATTCCCGTGAAGCCTTCACTCATTCCTGAACTGATTGAAGGCGCGCGCGCTGTGCTTGCAGGCACTGTTGCCGGTAAGCCGGTGAATCTGTTCGGCAATGACATCCATGCGTTCAACGCCGGATGCGCAACATTCCTGTGTGAGTGAAACCTATGACAGACGCAGAACTTTCAGAAAAAGCAGACAGCCTCATAGCATTCATAGAACAGGAGAAACTGGCCGTTTACGGACTTGAGATCTGGAACAAAAGCTCGCTCGTAAAATCGTGGGGAAATACAAAAGACCGCTTTCCCATCTATTCAATCACCAAAAGCATTGTGTCACTCGCGTTCGGCCTTGCAGAAGCAGAAGGCGTAATCTCAATGAATGCCCCTCTTGCTGACTATCTGCCGGCAGAGTATCTGAACACGCTTTCTCTTGAGAAACGCAGCGTGTTTGAAGCTCTTCCGCTTGAACGGCTGCTTACCATGTCAATTCCGGGGCTTCCGTTCCGCCCTGAAGGAGACAACTGGCTTACTTTCTGTGCGGGACTCGACTATCCGCTTAAGGAACGCGGGTTCTGCTATTCAAACGTGAACGCATATCTTGTGGCGGTTGCACTTGAAAATGCACTGAAGCGGCCGCTGTACGACTATCTTTCCGAAAAGCTGTTTGCACCGCTCGGCATTGAAAAGCCGCCGTACCAGACGTCTCCGGAAGGGCATTTTTGCGGCGCTTCCGGTGTGCAGATGAGTGTGAGTGAACTGTCGCGTATTGGCCGCATGCTTATGAACGGCGGCCGCTCTGACGGAAAGCAGATTGTTCCCGAAGCGTATGTGAGCCGCGCAACCGGTGTTCAGCAGATGAACCGGGAAGGCGGCTACGGCTACTTCTTCTGGAAGTTCCTTGACGGCTTCAGTCTGAATGGCAAGTGGGGGCAGAAATGCTACTGCCTGCCTGAGCGCGGCATCATGGTGACGTTCCTGTCAAATCTGCCGGATGGAACCGGTAAGTTGAAGAACGAAGTTATTTCCTTGTGTAGTCGTCAGTTGGTGGCGGGGCGAACGACTGTTCGGCACCGGACATGACGCGTTTTGTGCGTTCAAGGTGCAGCGTGTTTTGGGTGACGTAGTAGTTGTACCAGTTCTCAATCGGAGGATTGATTGGCTCAAGAACTCCGCCGTTCCAGTCACCGCCTGCATTTGCAACAGACAGGACAAGCTGTCCATCCACAAACTCGTACCAGCCGTTGTCTATTTCAACAAGATCTCCTTCCGGTGTGATTACGGCTGCCTGGAAACTGCCGTCAGCACCCCAGGTTACTGTCTCTACATTTCCGTCGCGGTTTACTTCAGTCCAGGTTCCAACTATGAGAGGGGCTGCCTCCGTGGCGTCCTGCTTGGGATATGAGGATGATGCAGTCTTTGAAGGAACAGGGCTTATCCTCGTATAGTCGTCTTTCAGCGTCGGCTTGAAAGTTTCCGTGCTTCCGTCCATCACGCGCTTTACTCGTTCAAGATGCAGGGTATCATCCGTTACGTAATAGTCATAGTAAATCTCGACGATGGAACCGAACGGTTCAAGCTTGCCTCCGTTCCATTCTCCGCCAAGTTCTGTAATCGTCAGTTTCAGGTAGCCGTTCTCAAAGCAGTATGTACCACCGTCAATTTCTACAAGTTCGCCTTTCTGGGTGGTGACTTCAGCGTAGAAAGTGCCGTCTGTATTCCATGTGCCTTTCTCAATATTGCCATCGCGGTTGGGGTTCTCGACCCATGTGCCAACAATCAACGCCTGTGCTTCTGCAGGGGCTTGTACAGGTGTCGGTGCTGTTTGTGAACCTTTGGTTGTCGTACATCCCGCGAGTAAAAGGGTTGCAATAAGCAGTGCTGCCAGAAGTATGTTGCGTTTTTTGTTCATGGTAAACTCCTGAAAAAGTGATATACTCAGTATATTACTGTAAATAGAACGGACGCAACGATGATTTTACAAATTAGCGAAAAGATTTCACTGTATGTCGAAGAGTATGGCAGCGGTGACAGGTACATCCTTTCAGCCCAGGTGGGCTTTTATCCGAAAGGGATGCAGCAGAAACTCGCAGAAATGGGCTATCACGTGTACTGCATTACTCTTCGCGGATTTGCGCCATCCTCGTTTGTGGATGAAGACTACGGAGAAGCCTGGTACGACATCTTTGCGGATGACGTTGCTGCCGTTGCGGATAAGCTTGGCATCAAAAAGTTCATATATATGGGCGCCTCTCACGGTGCGGGAGTAGGCTGGCACGTCATGCTGCGCCACGCTGAGCGCGTTTCAGCCTTCATCGCTGTTGTAGGCGGCCCGCACAGTCTTGCGGAAGGTACCATGTCGTACCGCCAGATGCTCGAGCAGGGCATCATCAAGGAAGTGCCGCCGTTCAATCCGCCGATAGACGATGACGCTGAGCGCCAGCCCCGCCGCGACAGACGCACTTCCCACATAGCCGCCCAGCCGCCGCGCCCTGCAGAGGAAAAGGCCGTCGACTACGGACGCCCGCTCATGAAGTACAAAAACGAAGAGAACCTTTGCGCGGCACTTTCGACCATTCAGGTGCCGACACTCATGATTGGCGGCGTAAACGACCCGATCAGTACTCCAGAGCTCATGATACGCACGGCGAAATGC
>JAZUFS010000016.1:0-4897 GCA_045640805.1 Treponemataceae bacterium | reverse complement strand
TGCAATACCGAAGTACTTGCCCGGAACCTTTGCCTTTGCCAGCTGATGTGCTGAAAGGACGGTACCCTGACTGCGCAGGATCAGGCGGCGTGTCATTTCGTGATCGAACTCGTAGTTCCATCCTCGGCTTCCTGTGTTTCCACCGTCTTTATGAACAGCTGCAACGTTAGAGAGGAACGGCTCCTCAATAGCCTTTGCATGTGTCGGGTTCTTGATTGAGTATACGTCGTGAATATCGCGTGCTGCGTGGAACTGTGGCATGAACAGCGCATCGCAGTTCCAGAACTCGCTTTCAACAAGCGGTCCGTCGAACTCTTCAAAGCCAAGTCCGCAGAGCTTGTCCTTTACGCTTTCAAGGAATGAAACATAAGCGCTTGTGCGGCCCGGAATGATGCGTGCCGGTGGAACGCCGATGTTGTATCCGCGGAATGTGGCGTTCTTCCACTCGCCGCTTACGAGAATCTTTGATGTAAGGGAACCGATTTCGTTACCGGTAATGCCGGCGGCCTCAAGTGCCTTTGCAGCATCAGTTGCGGCCGGAGTCAGTGTGTAGACGACAGTCTCGCGCTCAACAATGCGGAATGCACTGTCAGCAGCACCGCGCTTCTTTGCAAGGCCGCCCATGACGTTCTTCTCTTCTTCAGAGAGGGAAGCCTGGTCAAGCAGACCGCCTTCAGCAGCAGCTGCTTTCTTGAGCAGGTCGGCTGTAACTGCAAGACGGGCCGGGAGAGCAGCGCCAGTGTATTCGGCTTTCTTCTCAGCATCCATCTTCAGAATGCCTTCTTTTGAAAGACCGCCGAAAGCAGAACCGACGTCCTTGTTCTCGATTGAGAGGGCGGCTGCAATCTGTGGCAGGGCGTGCGGGCCCTTGTCTTTCAGGAAGTTGATGATGCGCTCTTCGGCAGTACCTTCAGAAGCGAAAGTCTTTCCGAGGTCAGTAATTTCAAAGTAGGTGTGTGGTTCACGACGTACGACTTCGACGAGCTCCTTTCCGCCAAGCCATGAAAATGCCTGGTTTGCGTGTCCTTCCTTGTAGTCAAGCTCCTTCTGAAGCTTTGCGGAAGTCAGTTCCTCGCCCGGTTTATATGAGCGCAGAACCTTGATTTCCAGTGGATGCAGGTTCTTGATCAGTGTCTGTGAATCCATAATACCCTTCTTTGTTTTTTATTTTGAGAATTGAATGTATGAGGTGTAAATAGCTGTGTCATCCTCAAGGTCGTAGCGTGTAACATCCTTGCGGGAATAGACATAGCTGAAATAACTGTGACTTTCCTTGAAAGCAAGAGCCTGAATGTGAATGACATTCATGGCTTCACCCTGATCAAAGAGAGCTGATGGTGTTTCATAGATGAAATATGCCTCATCAGTTGACGGATAGAAAATAATCTTCAGGACATATTCATCATCCTTGATGGTGATATTTTCTACTTCGGTATAATCTTTTTCAGAAGGGAAAGCTTCTGCAAGTGCCTTCATCGCTTCATCCTCTGCAAAGATTGAAAAAACGGCCATCAGAATGACAGCACATGCAATTATTTTTTTAATGTTCATACTCTTCTCCTCCTTCTGGTGTGGTTAATAGTAAGAATACCTGTCTATTTTATCAACATACAGAAAAAAATCAAGGTCGGCCACGTATTGCCCGTGGTCAATATAGATGCGCGGAGACTCATCCGCAAGCAGGATGGAGCCTGTCATTTCCTTGGGTTTGTTCTTCTCCGTCTTCTGCAGATATGCGCGGATTGCAGTCTTTGCGGCATCTGTAACTGCCTGTTTTATCCCTTCCGGACCGAGCGTTATTGATGCAGAGCCTTTGCCTTGAATTTTGACGATGTTGACGGAGCTCCACCACTTTCTGTACTGCATCTGCGTGTCTGAGCGCGTGTATTCAACCCAGCAGGATGTGGTCGTATCCGTAATTTCAGATTCAGTCCACTTGATGGCAGGATCGTCGGGTGACACTTCGGTGACAGACGTGCATTCGTAATATTCGTCAATTCTGCGCGCTGCATCTGATGGCGTGTAGGTGACGTTCCAGCCGTAAAGCATTCCCTCAAGCATGAACGGCGCTATATTTCTGAGATTACGGAGTGCCGGCATGTACAGCTCTTCTCCGTCGCGCGCCGTGTCCTGGCGTGAAGGTTCTTCTTCAGTCGGCACCCACAGCTGAATACGGATGAGCGGGTTTGGCTCACGAGACTGGGCATGAAGTTGCTGCGGAACGAACTGCGGCCAGAAGAGCGGCGTCAGCAGCAGGATGATCTGAAATAAAGGCAGCAGCCGCGGAGAGTGCGTCTGACGGAAAAGGTCGCGCGGGCGTTCCGCTTTCAACGATATGCGTTTTTCCATATGCGCCACGGATGTACATTCATCCTGATAACGAGATACAGCCATGCAAATGCGAAACCCGCGATATGCGTCATGTGGGCAACGCCTGTTTTCACACTGAGCAGCTGGTCCGCAATTTCTATGCCGGCATAGACTGCAATGAGAATTGGTGCCGGAATGGGCAGAATTCCCCAGATGAAGATTTTTGCCCGCGGATAGATGACCGCGTAGACAAGGAGCACGGCGTACAGGCACCCGGAGGCACCGTACAGGAAGACGCCCCATGCTCCAGAGGCCAGATAAATCAGCAATGACGCAATGCCGCAGAAAAGGTCTGACAGCACATACATCAGCAGGAATTCTTTGGAACCGATTGCCTTTTCTACGGGAACACCGAAGAAAAGAAGACCGAGCATGTTGAACAGCAGATGCTGAATTCCCGATGTGTCGTGGACAAAGGCATACGTAAAGACCTGCCAGTACATGCGGAAGTTGATCAGGTTATATGGGTTCAATGCAAGATATGACATGAAGTATCTGTTCATCCTGCAGAGAAGGTACACCGCGATATTGATGCCGATGAGGATTAATGTGACATTCCAGTATGCGTAACGGAATGGTTTACGGATCAGTGGCTGTCCGTTCATGCAGTCTCACCGTCGAACAGGCTGACTCTGTTTCTGCCGCTGTTCTTGGAGACATACAGTGCCTGGTCAGCGTTGTCTACCAGCTGCTTTGCTGACAGGAATTCATTTTTCTGAAGGACGGCGGCTCCAATGGAAATTGTTACGTTGAACTTCTTGCCCTCGTACTCAAAATCCTTCTTCTCAATGGCCTTGCGGATGCGCTCAGCTACCATCATGGCGGTGGTGCTTTCCGTATTGTACAGCATGACGACGAATTCCTCGCCGCCGTATCTGCCGGCCAGGTCGTGCGTTCTGATACCTTCAGATATGACATGGGCAACTTCCTGCAGGACGTAATCTCCGCAGGCATGGCCGTATGTGTCGTTGAAGTTCTTGAAGTGGTCAATATCCATCATCAGCACTGAAATCGGCGTGTGCTGGCTTACTGAAACGTCAATCTTATCCGCGAGCACATTGAAGAAATAGTGCTTGAGCTTCAGGTGGGTCATCATATCCGTGGTAGTCATTTCCACGAGATTCGCATTGCCGATTGCAATAGCCGCCAGGGAAGCGATTGACTGAATCTGATTGCGTTCATACACACTGAAATCGATTCCTTCGCCAAGGTCAATGCGTTCGCCAAGGAGCAGTATTCCAATCAGGTGGTTTTTCTGCTTGAGCGGTACGATGAGTGACGGATTCAGCGACGTAATTTCCGGAATATCCTGTTCACCCATTGCAGAGAACAGCTCCTCCATGGTGAACGGCCGTTCCTCTTTTGTCAGGAACTGAATGAGCGGATTTGATGTAGAAAGCGAATATGAAATGAGCGGGTCTGTATCAAGACCGGAATAGTAGTCTTCAAGGGAATAGATGTCAGATTCAAAATCTTCGCAGACGAAAATGCCGGCGCCAAGGACACGCATCTGGCACATACAGATATACAGGATGGATTCTACCAGTGTGGAATAGTCCAGAACGGAACACAGGCTTTTGGAAATTTCGAGCAGCTGTGTCAAATCGTAGATTTTCTTCTCGTAATCGTCGATTTTCGCCTTAAGGGAGGTAGTTGATTGTTTGCTCTTAGTGGATGTGTTTGTCATGGTTACATCTCATCCCGGACTTCGCCAATTATAGCATAGTTTCTCATTATTTCAAGGAACGTATTCCACTGAGGCATTGCGGTTTCAAGGTTTTCAGATTTTTCACGGTTACGCGGTGACATGAAAAGAACCTTCAGGTTGGAAACATGCTCCGGCGTAGATTTGTGTGAATCGGGGATAAGCTCCATCAGTCTGTTGTACAGCTGATAGAAACAGGTCGTCTGTTCCTGAATGTATTTCTTTGCGGATGTGTTTGCCTTACCGATAAGCGTAGACAGGTTTTTCATGAATTCCGGATGCGCATGACTGTCGCGGATAAAGCCCTGGAGTACGGCAATGTCGAACTCACCGCCTTTGTCAAACTGAGCTTCAAAGTCAGTCATTGCCTTGATGCTTTCGTTACACGAGAAAACGATGGACGAGAAATCTGTCTTGTACTGCTGGTTGTTGAAGAAACCTTCTACTACCAGGTCGTTGAGCAGGTTCTGAGCCTGTTCGTTATAGTAATAGGTGATGAATGACTTGATGATCTGAACCGGTGTAATCCACAGGAAAGAGCCTGCACCGCATTCCTGGAACACCTGATTGTTATCCTGGGAGTAGCCGGTAATCGGAATCAGATCCTTGCCGGCAAACAGCTCCTCCATCTCCTTGGCAATCTGCTCATCTTGAATTTCGCTGGTAATGCGCTCTGTATCTGTCATGAAAGACCGTTTCATCTGTTCAATGTACAACGGCATGATTTTCGTCTGAGGTACAGAAAGACGCGGTTCGTAGTGCGGATCAATCTTGATGATGCGCAGGATCGCCACCTGATTTGCAGGTGACAGTATCTTCGTC
>JAZUFS010000015.1:0-2108 GCA_045640805.1 Treponemataceae bacterium | reverse complement strand
CGCCGGACACGGTACGTCATCGACCGTGGACAGTGTACAGAACAATCACTCGAAGCTCATATTTGATTAATCATCCATTTCTTCGAATGCTTCAAGGCCCTTCTTTGCTTCAGGGATTGAATCACCGTGCTTTACGAAAATCATCGTGACAAAGCTCAGAGCTACGAACAGGGCTGCATACGGGAAGAGCACCTTGTAGCTGATATTTCTCATCAGTGTTCCGGCAAGAATTGGCGTAACTACCTGAGCTGCCATTGAAGCGGTGTAGTAATAGCCGGTGAACTTACCGATATCTGAGCCACGGCACATTTCAACAACCATAGGCAGGCTGTTTACGTTGATTGCTGCCCATGCAAGGCCGACCAGAGCAAACACGATGAACATAACTGTCGTAATTGAGGTTGATGTTGTAGTCAGGACATAACCAAGACCGAAACAAACTGCAAGCAGGACACATCCGCCAAGGATTGTCTTCTTGCGCCCGATGCGGGATGCAAGCATGCCGATTGGAACATAGGAAACGATTGCACCGCCAGTTGCAATCAGCAGACAGGTACTTGCGCCGCCAAGCCCCTGCCCCATAATCTGGTCAACGTATGTAGTAAACCAGGTGGTGACGCCGTTATAGCCGATGAACCAGAGCGCAATCGACGCAAGCATGAAACCAAGTGAAACTTTTACCGGCTTTGGCAGCACTTCCTTGCCGCTTCCGTCGTCTTCAGCGAGGTTCCACTCAGGATGCTCTTCTTCAAGCTTTTTGTTTTCTGCAACAAGAACAGGCTCCTTTATTGTCAGGAACAGGATAAGCACGCCCACAAACATGATTGCAGATACGACAATGAACAGCGGCTGGTAATTGACGTGAGCAAGACCTTCAGTCTTATCGTTCGGGTACATGACAGTCGCAATGCCGAGATAGATAATCCCGCCGACGGCACCCATAAGGTTGATGATTGCGTTTGCCTTTGAGCGGAGTGGCTTAGGCGTCACATCAGGCATGAGCGCAACTGCCGGTGAGCGGTACGTTCCCATGGCAATGAGCAAGAGGCCGAGACAGATGACGAACAGCACAAGCAGGCTCGTTCTTGGAGCAGCCGCATATCCGTTATCAAAGAATGGAAGCAGATTAAGCAGGACGATGGCACATGCAGTTCCCAAAAGGATGTACGGCATGCGCTTTCCGATTTTCGTATTTGTCCTGTCAGACAGACCGCCGAAAAACGGCAGCAGGAACAGAGCAAAAATGTTATCAAGCGCCATGATTGCACCTGAATACGTTTCATTCATGCTGAACGTCTTGGTAAGGATGAGCGGCACTACGTTGTCATACATCTGCCAGAATGCGCAGATTGACAGGAATGCCAGTCCCACAAGCATTGTCCGTTTGTTGTCGAGTTTCATCTGTTCTTCCATTTTTTTATCTCCTGTTTTTTATTTTACGATGACAGAACGCGCTGTCACCTTAATTTCCCGTGACGGTCCGCCTTTGTATCCGATTGCTGCAGAACCGTAGACGCCGTGACTGTCAGGTACGCCATACTCGTGAAGCAGTGCGCGTACGTCAGGGTCGTCATGGCAGTCCTTCAGCTGGTTTATCCAGACGCAGCCAAAGTCGAGCGCGGTTGCCGCAAGGTAAATGTTCTCCATTGCACAGGCGTTGTCTACTTCACGGAAAGCGCTCTCCTTCTCGTTTGACGTCAGGATGAGCACAGCAGGCTGGTACATGTCGTATCCGCCGTCGCGACCAAGAGCCTTGCCGACAGCGCGCGCAAGTTTCTGGATTTTCTCGCGGTCTACGATTGCCGTGAACTGCCATGTCTGCCTGTTCATGCCGCTGGGAGCAGCAAGCGCGCAGTCAAGAATCGTCTGTACATCATCTTCTGAAACTGCCTGCTCTGTGAATGAGCGGCAGGAACGTCTGCTTTTTATGAAATCTATAAACTGGTTCATCTTCAGTCGGCTGTTGCCGCCTCCAGTGCAATCTTCATCATCGTGGTGAATGTCTTCTGCCTTTCTTCAGATGTCGTTGATTCGCCCGTGACGATATGGTCTGAAACAGTCAGGATGCCGAGCGCCTGACGTCCGTATTTCTTTGCAAGCGTATAGAG
>JAZUFS010000014.1:0-2021 GCA_045640805.1 Treponemataceae bacterium | reverse complement strand
TGTGACAACGACGAGCTTGAGATCATCCGCAAGTCATGCGAGAAGGTCATGAAAGACGTCTTTGCACGCGAGAACGTTGAGTTTGAAATCAAGATCGGTTCTATGATCGAAGTTCCACGCGCAGCACTGCTTGCAGGCAAGCTTGCACAGTTCGCTGACTTCTTCAGCTTCGGTACAAACGACCTGACACAGATGACATTCGCATTCAGCCGTGACGACGCAGGCAAGTTCCTGCCAGAGTACCTGAAGCAGGACATTCTTGATTCTGACCCATTCAAGTCAATTGACGAAGAGGGTGTTGGTGAGCTGATTAACTTCGCACGCGAAAGAGCACGCGGTGTTAAGAAAGACATTAAGCTCGGTATCTGCGGTGAGCATGGTGGAGATCCTGCAACAATCGATTTCTGCTACCGCGCAGGACTGAACTACGTTTCATGTTCCCCATACCGTGTTCCAATCGCGAGATTAGCTGCTGCTCAGGCAGTTATTCGCAATAAGTAAGCTGAACTGAATTGAAATGAAGCACCGGATGCAGAAAACGCTCCGGTGTTTTTTTATGACTTTGAAAAAAAGGCCACCTGATGGTGGCCTTTTTCATGTACTTGCATTTATTAACGCCCGCAGCAATTCTTGTACTTCTTTCCGCTTCCGCATGGGCACGGGTCGTTTCTGCCGACTTTCGGGCCGGAGCGGACGACGGTGACGCTGTCTCCCTGACGGCGCTGGGCCATCGGGCTCTTGTCAGCGGCGGCGCGGGCGGCGTTTCCGTTGAAGGACTGCATGGCGTTGTGCTGTGCGTTCATCTGGCGTGGAACGTTTGCACCGCGCATTCTTGCGTCTGCAGGACCAACCTGTACACGGACGCGGAATACGCGTGAAACGATGGCCTGTCTGATTTCATCCATCATATCGTAGAAGATGTTGAATCCTTCAATCTTGTACTCGGTAAGCGGGTTCTTCTGGCTGTATGAGCGGAGGTAGACTGCCTCGCGCAATGCCTCAAGCTGCTCAAGATGATCGAGCCACCGCTTGTCAATGTCCTGGATGTACTGGTAGCGGATGAACATGTTCAGGTTTTCTTTGCCTGCAAGGTTCTGCTTCATATCAAGGTCTTTCTTGAGTGCAGCGTCAAACTTCGCTTTTATTGCATCGCCGTCAGCCTTTCCGGTGATTTCAGGCAGGTCTGCGTCGAGAGCGAATACGCGCTTCAGTTCATCCGTAAGCTCACCCTGTGCGGCAGCAGGGTTCTTGTGGTTTGCTTCAAGGAAATCGTCGACAATGTCATCGACCATGTCCTGAGCGTTACCCATGACGCGCTCAGCAAGATTGTCGTCAGACAGGATGCTGTCACGCTGGCTGTAAATGATGTTTCTCTGCTCGTTAAGGACATCGTCGAAGTCGAGCAGCCTCTTTCTTATTTCAAAGTTGCGCTCCTCGACCTTTGTCTGGGCGTTTTCAATGCTCTTTGTAATCAGCGGATGGTAGATAGGTTCACCCGGCTGCATGCCGATGCGGCTCATCATCATCTTGAGCTTTTCTCCACCGAACAGGCGCATCAAATCGTCATCCATTGAGATGAAGAACTTACTGCGGCCCGGGTCACCCTGACGGCCGGAACGTCCGCGGAGCTGGTTGTCGATACGGCGGCTTTCGTGGCGTTCTGAACCGATGATGTACAATCCGCCAGCTTCCTTGACCTTCTCGTAATCCTTCTTCCACTGTTCAAGTTCTGCCTCGTATGCAGCCTGGAACTGCTCCGGTGTCGCCTGGGTACCCGCACGCTTTTCGGCGCGGAACTTCGCGTTTCCACCAAGCTTGATATCGGTACCACGACCAGCCATGTTCGTTGCAATAGTGACAGCGCCGTATGCACCAGCCTCGGCTACGATGAGTGCTTCACGAGCATGGTTCTTCGCGTTCAGGACCTCGTGCCTGATGCCTTTCTTGGTGAGCAGGGCAGAGAGGTGCTCTGACTTTTCAATGGAAACGGTACCGACAAGAACAGGCTGACCCTTTTCGTG
>JAZUFS010000013.1:0-8328 GCA_045640805.1 Treponemataceae bacterium | reverse complement strand
AAGATTATAACAAACTTGTAATTTGTTATAATATAATGAAATATCCTCGGGCAACCGGGATTTGAACCCGGGACCTCTACGTCCCGAACGTAGCGCGCTACCAGCTGCGCTATTGCCCGTATATGTTGACTGTAAATCCTAAAGCCTTTGGCGCATCGCTGTTTGGCTTAACTGTTTACAGAAAACGTCAAAAAATAAGCCCATCGTCGTGATGGGCTTTTGCGGGAGCGACGGGGCTTGAACCCGCGATCTTCGGCTTGACAGGCCGACGCGATAAACCAGCTTCGCTACGCCCCCGTGATGTTTGACACTATATAGACTATCACAAAAAATGTCAATACACGACGCATTGTTTTTCTCATATGAGAACCGCAGTAGTGATTATATGTGAATTATGACAAATACGCCTCATCATCATATGCAATCGCGTCGACATGAGTGAGCTTTCTCTGAATGACACGACTGCGTGTCTCAGCCTTCTCGATTTCTCCTGCTGCGGACTCAAGTTTTTTCTTTGTGGCTGCAAGTACATCACCGAACTTGCCAAACTCAGTTTTTACGGTACCCAGCAGTTCCCATACCTTTGAAGTCTCTTTCTGTATGGCAAGTGTCCTGAAGCCCATCTGCAGGCTGTTAAGGAATGCTCCCAGTGTCGTCGGCCCGGTAATCGTTACGCGGAATTCATCCTGAATCTGCTGGAACAGGCCAGGCATGCGCATGATTTCAGCGAACAGGCCTTCAAAGGGCAGGAACATAATGCCGAAGTCAGTAGTGTAGGGAACGCTGATATACTTGTCGCGTATATCTTTCGCCATGTTCTTTATTTCCGCGGCAAGAGATTTTTTCAATGATTCAATCTGTTCCTTGTCAGCACTTTCATAAGCCTGCGTGAGTTTATCCCAGGCAGTTGCCGGATACTTAGAATCGACGGGAAGCAGCACGAAATTTCCGTCCGCAGTTTTGTCAGGTATGCGTACTGCAAATTCGACGACATTGTTGTGCTTTGAAGGATTCGGATGCGCATTCTTTACGTACTGATCGGTAGTAAGTATCTGGCTTAACAGTGCCTCAAGCTGCACTTCGCCAAGGTTCCCGGCAGTCTTTACGTTCGTCAGTGCCCGCTTCAATCCGCCTACATCATTCGCCAGCGCCTGCATTTCGCCGAGTCCCTTTGTGACTGCCTCAAGCTGCTGTGAAACCATCTGGAACGAACCGGTCAGCCGCTTTTCAAGGGTAGACTGCAGTTTCTCATCTACCGTGATGCGCATCTGCTCCAGTTTCTTCTCGTTACTGTCCTGCATCTGTTTTACGCTCATCTGCAGAGTCTGCATGAAGGAAGTCAGATTTGTCGTAAGTGCTGCCTGCGTATTTTTTGTCATGGCAGCCAGCTGCGCATTTACAGAGTTCTGAAATTTGGAAAGACTTTCTGACAGTTCAGTACGTGACCTGGCGCTGTTTTCAGAAGACTCACGCCTGTTACGTGAAAATTCATCCTTGAACCCTGCATCAATCTGATTGAGACGAGCTTCATACAACGTCATCTTCTGTTCATAGGAAGCAAGCTTCTTAGCCAGAACGGCCGGAGACCCCTGGCGTCCCCGTGCAACAAGTACGAGCAGCAGTACGACACACAGCAACCCGATAATCAATACTCCAAAAAGCAAAAGAGTCACATCCATAAAAGCCTCCGAACGCATTACTGTTTACGTTCTTGCCTTTAATATAGGAAGATTTCTGCTTTGTGAAAGATTATTTGATGTTTTGATTTATCCGGAATAAAGACTATTCGCGGCGCACGTAGGTGACTTTAGGAACGACGCGAATCTCAACGCGGCGGTTCGCAGCACGTCCTTCGTCAGTGTCATTATCCGCAAGAGGCTTCGTGCCTCCGAATCCCTTTACGGAAATAAGCTCTTGATTCAATCCGCGGGCAACAAGCTCATCCGCTATTTTCTGAGCACGCTGTACAGAAAGCGTCATCTCACCTTCCGGCTTACCGACTGATGCAGTGTGTCCCTCAATTTCAAGCGTGAAGCTGCCGTCATTTGCAATATTGGCGAGTTCTGCCGCAATAGCATCAAGACGCTCATCCTCCGCCTGCAGAAGGATATCAGAATCTGCCTGGAAATTGATATTCTGTATTGAAATACGGATGCTTCCGAGCTCGTCGGATACCTCTACATCCTTGATTTTACGCTCATACGTGAACTGCTGGAGATTTCTGAAAACGGTGTAGTAGGCAGGATCCTTTACAGGTGCGGCAACACTCTTTACAAGGACATCCTTATCAAGAAGGATGACAACTTTTCCCTGACGGAGGAGCTCAAGATTCGCAGGTACAGAAAGAATACGGAGCGCATCCTTTCGTGAGATGACCGGATCAGTGCGGTTTGCACCATACACCTTTCTGGCTGAAATGTGCATCGGGTCAAGACCGACAACATCAGCATACAGCGATTCATCTTCTGACCATGAATACGTGACGATTCCCTGAACTTTTGCAAGTTCTGAGTCCATCATGTTGCGTTCGTAAAGAAGATCCATCGTTTCATCCCAGATTTTAGGGAAGAAGCACGGCTCAGCTTTTGATTCGACGAATTCACCCTGTACGGCAAGTACTCCGCGGGCATCAATTACGATGCCGGTATATTCACGTGACGATACTGTCTCAATTGGAAGGGTAGGTTTATATGGTGTGTTGTGCATTACCATGAGGGAACCCACTTTATCAAGTTCAAACTCATGTTTTACGGTAATGCCGCTCATGTCCGACGTAAAGACAGCCGGATGTGATGAGCCGTTATTGATGATTTCAGTGAGTTCCTCAAGGGTGATTGTGTTTTCAAGAACAATGTCGCTCAGACGGTTTGCAGAATCGACATACAGGGACAGCAGCGGATCCTTTATGAGGGATGGCATGCGGGTCGTAATCTGATTTACCATTCCTGCACGTGCAGATGGATTTATTTCTCCTGTTGAGGATGAGAGTGAAAGTTCAGAATAGAAGGTCTTTGTCGTCCAATCGATGGAGCTTTCTGAAGATAATGTCTTTCCTGATTGTGCTGACGCTGAAACTGCGGTGATGAAAGCAGCTGCAATAATGGCAAAAGTCTTAATTCTGTGCATCTTGTGCATGGCATGACCCCTGAAATGAAAACTATTCACTTCATTATCGGCACAAAAAGCTTTTGCCCAATACGTAAGATGCCATTTTCTTTGATATTATTTGCCTCGCACAGATCCTGGACGGTAATTCCGTACCTGCGTGATATTCCCCACAGGGAATCGCCTTTTTCGACAATGTAAAGGTCAGCTTCCATGCGGTCCATCGTCGCGATTGTTTCTGCGGCAAGTTCAGCAACATCCGCGGGTACACGGAGCAGATAATCGGTGTTGTAGGGTGTTACCGGGTAGAGAAGTGCCGGGTTGAGTGAGACGAGCGTATCGAGTGGAATGCCCGATGCGTCTGCAAGCTGTTTGAGAGAAAGCTGTCCGCCGACATTTACCATTGCAAACTCTGGAGCGGCAGATTCATCATACTCAGGCAGGTCCATCTCGTAATATTCTGCGTTTGTACATAAATCGCTGACTGCAATGAATTTCGGCACGTAGAGTTTTGTTTCCGTACGGAGTTCGCCTGCGTCGGCAAGTTCCCAGAACGTGGTAAGTCCTGTCCTGTTCATTATTTTCTTAAGGCCGTTCGCGCCCATGTTATATGCTGCCAGGGCGAGGAGCCAGTCGCCGAACATGTCGTAGTTCTGCTTCAGTTTCTTGAGGGCGGCGTCTGTTGAAAGCCACGGATCGTAGCGCTCATCCACCCAGCTGTTCTTGGCAAGAAGGCCGGCAATGCTGTTCTGCATGAACTGCCACAGTCCCGTAGCGCCTGATTTTGACACTGCCTTGATTTTGTAATTTGACTCTATGACCGGCAGATATTCCAGACACAGCGGCATGCCGAGTTCCTGAAGACGCTGGCGTATGTAGGGCCGGTACGGTGCGCCGCGTTCAAGTGTCGCCTTGAGCCATTCGCGACTGTAGTTTGTCTGATATTCAGCATGATACTTGAGCACCAGCGGATGGTCAGGGTAGTCGATATCAAGAGGGATGTATTCGGGTATGTAGGATGGCACATAATCATCAGACTGATGCAGTCTTCCGTCTTCGCCCATCATGCCGGCAGCTTCTTCTGCCTCGACAAGTCCCTGTGCCTCAATGATTTCAGTTACGTCAATGACTTCATCGCCGGCTGGAATTATCACTTCCTCAGAAGAAAGTTCCTGTTCGTCAGCAGTTTCCAGAAGAAGTGTTTCTGACGGATTTGATGTACCGTCATCTGTAGTGGCACAACACGGAAAAAGGGTCAGCATGAATGCGGCCATGCATAGGACACAAGCCTTTTTCACAGTTTTTCTCCGTAGTAAATGCCTGCCCATTCCCAGCGTCCGTTGATTTCAGGATCGAGCGGGAAGTTGACTTTTCTGAAGTACAGGTACCAGACGTTCACGTAAGAGTTCCATCCCCATGTGCGCAGAAAAGCTTCGTCTGGAGTTGATGAGTCGTCGAGCGTGTCACTGTAGCGGATGCGTTGTCCCTGCATGAAGTCACGCATGGTGAAGTTTGCAAGGCTGTTGTCCTGTGTTGCGTCCTGCCTCCATGACATTGAGAAGAAGTTGACCTTTGAGCGGTATTTTTCAAGCGTATAGTAGTCATAGGCGTTGATTGCCCGTTTGACGGCAGTCTCAAGTGCATCAAGACTTTCAAAAGTCCAGTTCTTTGAGGAGTTGTTGAAGTCAATGAGGTTACGAGCTGTCGTATATGCGTTCGGAATGCCGGCAATCTGGATTGTTGACGCGTCGCTCTGTGCAAGGAAGTCGGACCATGATTTCAGTACCTGGTTCCATTCGCCGAGTTTCTCGTATTCGACGGCAAGGCGCGCATACAGTTCTGTCTTGTTGACGCTGTCAGGAAACTGCGAGACAAGGCGTGAAAGGTATTCTGCAGTATTTTCCGGCTCATCCGATATGCGGATAAGGTTCTGCAGACATACCATGTGTACTGACTTGCCCTTTATCGTAAGGTCATCGTAGTTGTTGACTATCCGTTCGAAATACAGTTCTGCCATGGGCTCTGCGTCCGCCTGAAGATATGCCTGAGCTGTAATGAGCAGCCACCAGGCATTGTACTGGTCGTCAGGATGTGAGTTTACCCAGTTTGACAGGAGAAGGATGACATCATCAGTTCTGTTTTCATTAAGCATTGTCTGTGAAAGCTGGTTAAGCACCGAAAAGCGGCTTTCGTCAGAGAGGTCTGTCTGTAAAAGGTTTGAAAGTTCGTCAGTATACTCAGTTCCGGTATTTTTCCTGCATGAAGTGAAAAGCAGGCATATAAGAACCAGCACAGCACAAGCTTTTTTTAATGTCATGGCGAGATTTTACCATAGATGATTTCTTATTGGCAAGACGCGTAACATAGTGTATGCTTATGACATGGCCCTAAATAAACGTTCTCTTAATCTGCTGCTGGCATCAGGTCTCATCTGTATAGCCGGCGGAGCTTTTCTGCTCTTGTGCATGCTGGCAGGAGAATCGCTGACAACACCGATTCTCGTTCCAATTATTTCACTTGCAGCAGGTGTGTTCATGATCTTTTATGCGTTTACGCGTTATAAAACGGTCTGGACTGTCTTTTTCGGATATTTCCTGACGGCATCATGCTTCTTCATCATGATCTGCAGCTCGGACATAACTGTACACTCCATGAGTCAGCTGTGGCCGAATCTTGCAATCATCTGCGGAGCCGCATTATTTGTTGCAGGACTTACCGTACACAAGAAACTTACGCTTTCAAACGTCATTTTCTCTCTGTATCTGATTCTCATGGGTGTGTTTTTCCTGCTGTTCTCACTGGATATAATCACCATCCCGTTCAGTACTTTTGCAAGCCGCTGGTGGCCGCTTCTTCTTATTGCATTCGGCCTGCTGCTCATAGTAGTTTTTGTGTACAAACTGAACAGTGGCGACGATAAGGCATCTGCCACCTATGATAAAACGCTCGGGGATTAGATTAATCCTCCGGACGGGCATTATTCTGCTGCCCGTTCTTTTTCTCATTTCATGTGCATCGTCAGATTCCGGCACATCTGACATGGACACCAGCCTTCCCGCAGTCGAAGCGACAGCCGCTGAGCCAGCAGCATCCACAACGGGCCAGGATGCTGCCGTGTCAGAGCCTGCCGCCGTATCTGTTCCCGAAGAGCCCGCTGTCCCGCAGACAGCACGCCTGCCGGGAATGTCCCAGAAGACGGCACCTTTTTCACGTATAGATCCCGCCATACTCGCAGATGCCCAGACAGGCTCTCCTTCCTCGATACGATCTGCCGCGGCAGCACTCCAGAAGCCGGGAGGTACCGGCCTGTCAGATGATGAACGCGTACTGCTCGCCATGCTCGACGCAATGATGACATACGCATATCCTTCAGAAAAAAATACGATTACTGCTCCGGCCAATCTGCCGGAAAACACCTATTCGGGTATACTCGGTTCCCTTAAAGACGGCCTCTATGACTCAAATGCCAAAGATACAGACTTCTTCACGCTTGTAATGCCATCACTCATCCTTACTGCCAACCCGAATAAAGACGGCTTCTTTGAAGAAGCTGAAGAATCCCTTGTTAAAGCATGCACTCTGAACAATGATTCAGTTCTGGCACACTATCTGCTTGGTGTGCTCTATACACGAACCGGAGAAAACGAAAAGGCGGCTCAGGAACTGCAAAGGGCCTGCAGACTTGACCCCGCCTGCTACGAAACTTCGGTTGCCGCAACCAGTGCCTACATAAAGGCCGGTTGGACAGACGATGCTGTTGCAACATCATCTCTGCTCCTGGCAGCATATCCTGACCAGATTGCCGTACTGAAACTTTGTTCAGAAGCTGCATTTTCTGCAAATGACGTAGACGCAGCGGAAAACTATGTCGCTCAGGTTCTCCAGAAGGAGCCGAACAACATGGATTACATTCTGCTGCGCGCGAAGATTCTGTTTGCGCGCGGGGAGTATCTGAAGGTTTCATCCCTGCTTGATGTGTACCAGAAAAGCAAGAAGACAAGTCTTGATTACCTGCTTCTGCGTGCACAGCTTCAGCTCAAATGGAACAAGAACACGTCATCGGCGGCTGCTACGATTCAGAGTGCTCTTGAACAGTACCCCGATTCCATGGAGGCGCTGCTTTTCGCGGCTGAACTTGCACTTGAGACGGGAAATCCTGTCGCAGGTCTTACGGCTGATGAACTTGTAGCTCCTGTATACGCAGCTGATCCCGCCAATGAACGTGCCCTTGAGATAATGATTTCCAGTGCATCTGACCGCCAGGACTGGAACGCCGCCTACCAGATGAGTTCCGTGCTCATAACGCGGAATACGTCACAGGAAGCCCTGATCAAGCACATTGACTTGTGTCTGAAGATGAACTTCGGTAGTGAGGCTTCCCGTCTTGCGGCAGACCTGTACAGGAAATTCCCTGCCGACGACGATGTGCGCCTCACGTATATCCGGGTGCTCATTGCGGCAGGTTCGCGCGCAGAGGCACGTACGCTCATTGAATCAATGCTCCAGGGAGCACAGACAAAGACAAAGAGTGCGCTGTATTACGAGCGGAGCCGCCTGCAGACTGATCAGACGCAGGAACTTGCAGACCTGCGTTCATGTCTCACGGCGAATCCGCGCAATGAAGACGCGCTTTTTGCCCTGTATGAGCTGTATTTCGGGAAGCAGGATTACCGCAAAGCACAGTACTACCTGAAACAGGTCATCGCGCTCAATGCAAATGACGAAAGGCTGAAGGCGCTCAATACTGCGCTGGATGAGCTTCTTTCTCACTGAAACTGACCGTTAAACTGCTAGACATAACAACAGTCTGTTGATAAAATGGTCGGAAAGTATTCTCATCAAAAAAGGAAGGTGTATATATGCTTAATTTTGCGCTTCAGACAGAACAGGTGTCAATGACTCCGACACTCATCATGTTCGGTCTCATCATTCTGATTTTCTATTTTTTCATTATCAGACCTCAGAACAAGAAACAGAAAGAAACAGAAAAGATGATCGCATCACTCAAGAAGGGTGACAAAGTCATCACAATTGGTGGTATCCACGGTACTGTAGCTGCTACAAAAGAGCAGACTGTAATCATTAAGGTTGACGACAATGCAAAGATTGAGTTCAACCGCACTGCAATTTCTTCAGTAATCGTCGACAAGCCTGCAAAGGAAGAAAAAGACGACAAGGCAGACAAGAAAGCTGACAAGA
Organism: Treponemataceae bacterium; assembly: GCA_045640805.1. Taxonomy (GTDB): domain Bacteria; phylum Spirochaetota; class Spirochaetia; order Treponematales; family Treponemataceae; genus Treponema_I. The sequence continues at coordinate 24 of JAZUFS010000013.1, read as the reverse complement.
AAGCAAAGAAAGCTGAAAAGACTA
>JAZUFS010000012.1:0-4404 GCA_045640805.1 Treponemataceae bacterium | reverse complement strand
ACCGAAGCCTTCGTACCAGAGTGTAGAAGGAAAATCTTCGGATAATAACAATATCGAATAAGAAACAAGAAGAAAAGGTTCAAAAATCCATTTTCCATTTTGTGATACAGCTACGAGTTTTGAATTATTATTTGAAAATCTAATTTGATATCCATTACCTTGTAAATCATATTGAACCTGAATATATCCAGGATATAAATACGACCCAGGCTTCCAGAGTTTTTCTATCATATGAATTGTTGAATAATACGTTTGTCCCCAAATAAGCACTTCATTATTCAAAAAAGGCTTCTGTAATCCTATTTCATTTGCCCGGCAAAGACTTTCCTGGTATTTTTCAGAATCATATTTTTTTAAAAATTGCATAGCCTGATTATTAGTGTAAAACTGGCCATCGGTGTCTACTGCACCTGGTAAACCATTCGGATCAACATAGTAAACAATGTACCCATTATCTTTTTTTAAGATGAAACTGATTCCTGTTCCGGTTTTTACAGAAGCTATATTAGAATCATCTTTTCTAATAACCAAAGAACAGTTACTTGATGCCCCAATACTATATTCTCCAAACTTGTAATATACTTCGTTAAAACAATCAGTAATTTGTTCAACTTCTGATATGCTACCGTTTTGAATTCCAAATCTTTTTTTTAATATCGCATTTATGATGTTTATTTCATCCTTCACTTCATCTACATAAAGTCCAGATGGTCCCCACCAGCTTTCACAATATTCTTTTTGTCTTGGCTTTTCATACACTTCATCCGTTGTCAGAAGTAATTCAACCTGCTGAGCAAAAATAAGCAAACTGGAAAAAAGGAACAAAACAATTAATAAACTTTTCTTCATACCAACTCAGTATACCACACCTTTTTGGCAGACGCGAAGCATCTGTACTACACAAAGCATGACAATCTGTGAGTGAGAGAGGGGCCGCAAGGAGGTGCCGGACACGGCCGGAGTGGGAGGGCTCACCGCGAAGCCTCGCCCGCATGTTTGGGCAGACGGTGAAGCATCTGTACTACACAAAGACTGAATAAGCTGTGAGATGTGATGGGGCGGAAGGGAGCCCCATCACATCTCACAAATTTTACGGTATTCTGTAGTACAGCTGCTTCTTAGTGATTCCGTTTTCTTTCGCCCGCTTTTCCCACATCAGCATGTTTGCGTTGTTCATGAAGATGAAGCGCGGATAATCCGGTGTTGCGTATACGTTTTCGTGCGGTGTCTTAGTAATTATGGAATCTCCGAGAACCTGCATGACTTTTCCAGGAGTTTTAAGCGGGCCCTTTCCGAATGGAACAGCCGTAATCATGCCGAGCATTTCTCCGCCACCGAAACCAGCACCACATCCATACTGAAAACCGCAGCGTTCTGCCCATAATTCCACAATATTCAGGGCAAGGGCACAACCTTCACCTTCAAAATGACCGCAATTGAAAAGGCCGTAGATTGTCATAGCCCCTTTTGCATGCGACTTGATTCCCTTGTGACCGTTAAAGTAATCCTCAAGACGGACAAGCTGCTCAAGCAGATGAGATGGCAGACCTCCATAGTATACAGGTGACGCAATGACGAAGGCATCGCATGTTTCAAAAAACTGATAATCTGGTTCGGATATCATGTTGTTACGGATATTGAGCATCGTGAAGTGCAGATCCTGGCTTGACTGCTCCATTATCCGTTTAAGGCACTCAATGAGATAGGCTGAAGATCCACCGGAAGGTTTCGGGCTGCCGTTCAGAATGATGATGTTCACAGCACTACCCCCTTCATTGCAGAAATATCATTGTAGAAAGCAATTGTCGAACTTGTTCCATTAAGGCTGAAACAGTAATTTTCTGTAAATTTCTGTGCAAGTTCCTGCTCTTTCTGTGTCATTGGAATGCCATGGTCAGCATACATGTGAACGGAAAACGAAATGCGGTTATCGTAGCGGATTTTCTGACTCATCTTTCCCTGGCGGATTTCAAAAAACGGCAGCTGATATGGCAGGCACCGGTCGATGACATTCTTGATATATGGGCTGAAACTGCCGAAACAGTTCTTTGTAATGATTACCATGTCAGATGTTTTCGACATTACTTCTCCCATCTGCTGGTAATCATCACGCAGGATGCAGTATCCGGGGGTTCGTGTAAAACAGCACAGACAGCCAATACATGGATGAACTGCCTTTTCAGGTGACACTACCGTCACGCTTTTAGGCAGTTCAGGAAAGAGGCCCTTGAATTCTTTTTCTGTCAGGTCATGAATGACGAGTTTCATGGCTCTCCGGCCCGTTGACTGATGGTGTAATAACTATACTCAGCCCAACGTTACAGTAACGGTATTGTTTTGTTCGAGCATGTCTGCCCTTACTATATTATCTGTCAGTTCCTTACCGTTCAACACCACTTTTGCAACGCCTTTACATACATGTTTCGGGTTTTTGACCTCAATGGCAATGTTGCAGCCACGGAAGCGGCGCTGTGCAGTGAATCCATCCCAGTCATGCGGGATGCACGGATCCATCATGAGGCCTTCGTACACCGGACGGATACCGAGGATGTACTGGGTAAGGCTGTAGTAAGACCATGTCGCAGCACCTGAAAGCCAGGAAACGCGTGCATTTCCAGCGCGTGGAGACGGCGTTGAGTACGTTGTCTGGCACTGTACGTATGGTTCAGCCTGGCGTACTTCTGCTTTCGTGTTGTAGGCTGCAGGAAGCGCTGCCTTGCAATACTCGTAGGCGCGGTCACCGTTACCGAGCATTGTCTCGGCGATGATGCCCCATCCCTGTGTATGGTTGAAGATACCTGCGTTTTCCTTGATGCCTTTAAGGAAGACGACGGAGCGCATGACTTCAACAGTTGTCTTTGCAAATGGTGGCGCACACAGCATAAGGCCGTACGGGGTTGCAAGTTTTTCCTTGACGGTCTGCATTGCCTTCTGTGCCTGCTCCGGAGTTGCGGCACCTGAAAGGACTGCCCACACCTGCGTGTTGAAGTAAACCTGACCTTCTTCGTAGTCCTTTGTGCCGTACACAGTTCCATCTTCAGCGATTGCCCAGATGAACCAGTTGCCGTCCCAGCATGTTTTCTGGATAGCGGCATCAAGAGCGTCGCGGTTCTTGAGTGCCCATTCTGCTTCTGCCTTCTCGCCGAGGCGGGTTGCTACATCAGCGTAGACCGTGAAGCCAAGGCGCATCTGGAAGGCGACAAAAAGCGACTCGCCGTGATAGCCGAGCTTAAGGCAGTCGTTCCAGTCAGCAAGCAGTCCGCACGGAAGGTCGTGGGCGCCCATGCGGTTCAGGTTGAACAGCAGAGCCTGCTTCAGGTGGCCGAATACTGTCGCCTCGCCCTTGTCAGCGTATGGAATTACTTTCTTGTAGAAATCGAAGTCGCCGGTTTCTGCGACATATACTGGAACTGAGTTGAAGAACCAGAGGCAGTCGTCTGAACGGAACTCTTCCTCAGCAGGCGACTTCTCTTTGCCGGGAACGTGGCGGATCGGGTTTACGACCGGAATGGCGCCGCCGGATGCGACCTGCGCTGAAAGCATGAGCTCCAGGCGCTTCTCTGCAGTTTCTGGAATCGCAGCTGAAACACCGAGGATATCCTGCACTGAGTCACGGTAACCGAAGCCGTCGCGTTCGCCGTTGTAGACAAGACTTGCGGCGCGGCTCCATGCAAACGTGATGAGGCAGTTATACAGACCCCACATGTTTACGGTGTGGTTGATGTCTTCATCAGGTGTGTTTACTGAAAGGCTGTTGAGCTTGTTGTGCCACTCTGCTTTCAGGGCAGCGAGCTCTTTCTCACAGCGGGCGACAGAGCCGAACTCTTTCACGGTGTTGCGGCCGCGTGTTTCAGCCTCGCCGATACCCAGCATGACGAGCACATCTCGTGTCTCACCCGGCTTCAGTTCAAGATCAGCCTGCATTGAGCCGCAGCTGTTGTCTCCGTATGCTTCTGAGTTGCTGCACTTTCCGCTGATGACAGCCTGTGGTGCATGGTAGCCGCCGGAGTTACCGATGAAAGCCTCGCGGTTTGTATCGAACGCGGTCATCGGAGTGCCAACGAGCGCCATCCATGTCTGCATGCTCATGTCGCCGCTCATGCTGATTTCGTCAGGATCGCGTCCTTCCTTGATGGCGGCGGCGCGCATCTGGTCTGCCATGTGGTCATGGATGCTGATGCGGAGCATGTCGTTCTTGCCGTCTTTCTTTGAAACAAGGGCGCGGCCCTGTGTAATGAAGAGTGAATACTGCAGGTTTACCTGATCCTGTGTGGTATTCCACTGGTTGGTGAATTCACAGTAACTGAAAGCGCTGATTTTGCGCGGTTTGTCTGATTTGTTGGTTACCTGAAGGTGCCAGTACTCGAATGTCTGTCCGAGCGGGACAAAGTATGTCGTCTTTGT
>JAZUFS010000011.1:0-6052 GCA_045640805.1 Treponemataceae bacterium | reverse complement strand
CGTCATGACTGAAAAAAGCCTTATCGGTGTACGCGATCCTAACGGTATCCGCCCGCTGTGTCTCGGAAAGCTCGAGAATGGCTGGGTGCTCGCAAGCGAAAGCTGCGCACTTGATGCAATCGGCGCAGAGCTCGTCCGTGATATCCGCCCGGGCGAAATCGTCATCATCAACGACGACGGAGTCCTTTCATTCGAGTTCGGCGAACATACTGCAAAGCGCTCATGTGTTTTCGAGTACGTATACTTCGCACGCCCGGATTCAATCATCGACGGCATTCCTGTTCAGGAAGCAAGACTGCGCATGGGCGCCGTTCTCGCTGAAGAAAGCGGCGTAAAGGCTGATGTTGTCATCGGCGTTCCTGACAGCGGACTCGGCGCCGCAATGGGTTATGCAAAGGCAAGCGGCATTCCGTACGCGATGGGCATTGTAAAGAACAAGTACATCGGCCGCACATTCATTGCGCCGACACAGACTGAGCGTGAAAAACTCGTATTCGTAAAACTTAACGCAATGAAGAGCGATCTTGAAGGAAAGCGTGTCGTCATCATCGATGACTCAATCGTCCGCGGTACTACCTGCAAGCGCCTGATCACCATCCTGCGCCGCGCCGGTGCAAAAGAAGTCCACTTCAGGGTTTCAAGCCCGCCGGTAAAATTCCCGTGCTATTTCGGCGTTGATACACCAAGCCGCTCTCAGCTCATTTCATCCACACTGGATGTTGAGGAAGTCCGTAAGGAAATCGGCGCTGATTCACTGGCATTCATTTCCTGCGACGGCATGATGCGCGCACTGAAGGACCTTAACCTGGAAACATTCGGTTACTGCAAAGGCTGCTTTACAGGGGAGTATCCTGTATCAGTTCCAGGCGAGCTGAACGGAAAACAGTTATAACAACAAGTACATACTAATCAAGGGGATAGACATGATAGATTACAGACAGTCAGGTGTTGATGTTGAAGAAGGCTACAAGGCCGTAGACAAGTATAAGGCTCACGCAAAACGGACCCAGATACCCGGCGTTCTGAACGGACTCGGCAGTTTTGCCGGAATGTTCTCCGTTCCTGCTGGAATGAAGGAACCTGTCATGGTTTCTGGAACTGACGGTGTCGGCACAAAACTCGACATCGCTTTCCAGATGAAGAAATACGACACAGTCGGCATTGGCTGCGTTGCGATGAGTGTCAACGACATTCTCTGCACCGGTGCAAAGCCGCTCTATTTCCTTGACTACATTGCCTGCGGAAACCTGGACTCCTCAATTGCTGCTGACCTCGTAAAGGGCGTTGCTGACGGTTGTGTCGACAGTAACTGTGCACTTCTTGGCGGTGAAACAGCAGAAATGCCCGGCTTCTACGACAAGGGCAAGTACGACGTGGCAGGTTTCGGTGTAGGTATTGCCGAAAAGGCAGATATCATCACAGGCGGTGCCATTGATGAAGGCGATGTCATCATCGGACTTTCTTCAACCGGCGTACATTCAAACGGTTTCTCTCTTGTAAGAAAACTGGTTACTGACTTTACAGAACCGTTCAACGGAAGTACCATTGGAGAAGCATTGCTTGCTCCGACCCGCATTTATGTCCGTCCGGTTCTTGAAATCCTCGAGAAATTCCGCCCGGCAGGAAAGAGCCTTGCAGAAGGTCCTGTCCACGGAATGGTACATATTACAGGCGGCGGTTTCTACGAAAACGTTCCGCGCATGTATCCTGAAGCGAACAAAAAACGGGAAGCAGCCGGCAAGAAGCCGCTCATCTCCGTGTTCAAGAAGGGCTCATGGCCGGTTTTGCCGGTATTCGACGAGCTTGTAAAGCGCGGTGCAGACCCGGACAGAATGTACAACACGTTCAATATGGGTATCGGTGTTATGATGGCTGTAAGTGCTGACAAGGCAGATGAAATCATCGCCGCGTTTGATGCTTTTGCAGCGTCAGATCACGCCAGAAGAAATGCAGGAATGAAGGCATATAAGATTGGCCGCGTTGCTGCTGCATCCGGTGCCGTAACTGAGGGTGTACCAAGCGCAGAGACACAGGCAGAGCAGGTAAAGTTCGAATAGTCTGAAAGGGGGAATTCCCGCATGAAGAAAGGTATTGCAGCCATTGGTGTGCTGTTTGTTCTTGCACTGTTTGTCTCAGGATGTGCCACATCGTCAGAGACTGGCAAGGAAATTGAAGCAGAAAATGGTGAAAAGCAGATTGTTGCACCTGTAAGTACGACAACATCAGACTTGATTTCATCCATTTCTGTTTTGCCTGCAGCATCATCTGAACCGGCAGGTGAACCTGAAACACAGGTAAAGCCTGTAGAACTCAAGAAAAAATCTCTTGAAGAACTGTTCGATGAAACAACTAACTGGCCGGATAATTTCAACAGCGTTCCCCTGCTCATGGACGGTGCTCAAGACAGTGAAGTCTGGACCGGATTCATTGACCTTGCAAATGCTAACGCGTCTGTCAAAGAACTTGAAGATTACCTTCGGGATTGGTGGGGTGACTACGGCTGGACTCCTGAATTTTATGCAGCATGCCATAACTACTACCTGATAAAGGCAGCAGAACTTCTTGATAAAGCTGCATCTGAAGATGATATCGACGAAGTCTATTCCTGCTTTGACAGATGCTTCCAGTCAACAGTGCGTGGCGGCATGCAGTATCCTGACAGACTCGATCTGTGGTGCGGCTTCATTCATACGGCAAACATGATGGGCGACTATGATGATGCCCAGCATGTCTGCATGCTTGTCCTGAACCGTCTTGCCATTAACGGCAATAACTGGTACTGGACATGCAACCAGTCGTTCTATGGTGATGACGAAACTGCAAAAGAAAATGAGTTTGTCGGCATTATCCATGATTATTACTGCGAATGGATTGATGCTGAAGACGGCCTGACATATGCATATCCGGTAGCGGAAATCGTTGCACAGTATTTCCCAGAAAACTCAATTGCGCTCAATGATCTTGCGTTGTGCTGCATCTACAGCGGCGAATATGAGAAAGCAGCCGGATATCTTGAAAATGCGTATGAAGCAAATCCGTATGACCTTATTGTCATAGGAAACCTTGCTTATGTATATGCTGAACTTGGCGCGTATGAAGATGCCGGAAAGTACGCCAGACTCATGATTCAGTCTGGTGATGAAGAATACGTTGATATGGGCATACGATTACTGGCAGAAATAAACGGAAAGGTAAAAAATGACTGAAAAGAAACCGGTGAGGGCCGCAGTCCTCGTTTCTGGAGGCGGAACAAACCTTCAGGCACTTATTGATGAAGAAAAACGTATGAATGAAGCGGGCGGGTTCTGCCCGTATACGATTGCTCTTGTAATATCAAGCTCAAAGAACGCATATGCCCTTGAGCGTGCAGCTGCTGCGGGGATAAAGACAGAAATTGCGAGTGCTTATGCAGTCATGGGAAAGGAAGTGGCGGTTGCCGCAACCCGTGAAGAAAAGAATGCTGCCTGTTCAGACCGTGTCCTTGAGCTCTGCCGCGAAAATGATATTGAAATCATTGTGTACGCCGGTTATCTGACCGTGCTTCAGGGTGATATCATCAGCGAATATGCAAACCGCATGATAAATCTGCATCCGGCACTGCTGCCGAAATTCGGTGGCGTCGGTATGTGGGGAAATCACGTACATGAGGCGGTAATTGCTGCCGGTGAAAAGGAGTCTGGCTGCACGGTTCATCTTGTCAATGAAGTATGTGACGGCGGCGAAATCCTCATTCAGAAGAAGGTCCCCGTCCTGCCGGATGATACGCCCGATACGCTGTATGCACGCATAGCGCCGCATGAGCACGAGGCAATGATTGAGGGCGTAAAACTGCTCGCCAATCGTCTTATCGGATAAGAAAAACTCAGTTAATCGTCAAGAGTCTCTACTGTGAAATCAATTCCCTTGTTTGTGCGGTATTCCCACACGAAAAGGGCGATTGATGCAATGAGGATACATGCTCCCACAATGCGGATGAGTGCAGAGCCGATTTTAGCCGGCATCAGGAAAAGCACTAAAGAAATTGCAACGGATACGATTACTTCGCCCCAGTAGAACTTACAGTCAATATCTGCCGCTTTCAGTTTGAGCGTTGTATACACTTCAACTCCGGCGGAAACAAGCAGTTCTACGGCAAGCACATACAGCATGACAGTCCATGCGGTTTTAGCAATTGCGAGCGGAAGGATGACGGCAAGGGCACCCACTATGATGCAGAGGATTGCGCGGCCGGTAACACACCACGAATATACTGAATCTTCAAGAAGGGTACGTGCGCCCGTAATTGCAAGGACCCCGCTTACGACGCAGGCACATCCTGCAGCAATGATGATTACCTTGATGAACGTTGCCGGTGAAAAAAGCATCATCAGCCCGAGAAAGGCTGCCGCGGCACACAGAAGAATCGTCCGTTTATTCATTGTCATGGTGAGTTTCCTCCCAAATCAGTATCTATTTAAAAATAAGCCTTTTCCATGTGAAAGGCAAGCCGTCAGCAAAGCTTTACCCAGAAGGGCAGCCTGTACTTCCAGGCAAGTACGTCATGAAATGTTTTCCCGCAGTCTTTTTCCAGCGTTACGGTCTCCATGAGGGCGAGTCTGAAAACACGGGCATCTTCCGGGGAGGCAATATCGTCTGTAAGAGAGTCTCCCGCGTCACCATCTTCGTTGAGCTGTATGCCCAGTGTGAAGTACGTTTCATCTGCAATAGAGAACCCCGCTTCTTTAATCTGCTTCATGAAAGGAATGTTGGCCGGCAGAATGATGCGTCGCGTACCGTCTTCCTGTGGCATGCACTGCAGTTTTCCGAAGCGTACCATGCCATCCGCTCCTTTGAGCGCCTCTTTCAGTGCCTGCATCGGTTTGCAGATTACCTTTCCACGCTGGAATTCCACGTCATCCGTGTGCGCAGGAATACAGACGAGCGGATACGACGGCAGAAAGTTACCCGGGGCACGTTCGTGAAGGAGTGCCTGCATGGTCTGAAGAGATGTCTGTGTGTTGTGGTGTGGCAGCAGCACAAGATTCATGATGTAACTATGGCAAGTTGTGAAAAATTGTTCTAGTAGGTTTGCCAATAAAACGATATATTATATATATGCGTAATAGTCGGAAACATGTAGTACGAGTAATATCCGCGCTTTTCTTCTGTCTTATTGTTTTCTCCTGCGGGAATGCAAAAATTTCATCATTAAGCCTTACAGCTTCTGGAAAGTCATTCCCTTTAACTGCATTGAACAAGGCTGCCGTCAACGGTGTGCTTGCAGAATCTGAAAAAGCTGCGTATCTGTACTACGGTTTCTCAAATGTACAGGAACTTACTTCACTCATTGCAGATACCACTCATCCGCTTTCGCTCAAGCTGCTTCTTGCAACAGAGTCTGAAGCGAAAGTAACTGCCGCCTTCCTGTACGATACTGATTTTGATGGAACCGGCCTAAAACATGGTACGCTTTCACAGCGTCCTGTTGCCGTTTCTCAGGTTGTTTCTGACCGGCAGACTGAACTTCTGTTCGCACTGCCAACCGACAATCCGGCTTCTGTAAAAGGCTTCCTTGTTCAGGCGACCGGACCTGCAGTGCTTGTTTCTGCGGAATTTGTTGAGCCGCGTCTTGGTTTCCTCATGGAAGACAATCTTCTTATGACTGCATTCGGCCCGGATGGCGGCTCATGGCAGGCAGGCAATTCTCTACCCGATACATTCAACTTTTCGCAGGCTGTTGCATGGGAGAATGTGTCGGACGGCGGATATATTTATGTTCATTTCAGGAACAATGAGGCGGATGCCGGCTCAAACGGAAATGCAGGAACGGTAACGCTTGAAGCAGGTACTACAGAGTTTACCTGCCGCAGGACAAAGGATGCGCATCAGGTTACGACGGTGTATTCAGAGCGTCTTCAGAATAACGGTGCACTTGTCAGCGTGAAAGAAAACCGCGAGATGATTACCGGCATTGAGTATGTCATGATTCCAAAGGGAACTTCCGCGCCGATCATTACTGACCCGGGATGCATCATTGACTGGCCGGCAAAGCAGTGGCGCAATGATGAGTACG
>JAZUFS010000010.1:0-2782 GCA_045640805.1 Treponemataceae bacterium | reverse complement strand
ACAGCTGACAAGGCTCAGGTCATCAAGATTCTTACTGAGTAGTCATTTCTTTGAGGTTTTGACGGATAGACCACTTCGCCACGACGTTGGTGCGGTGGTCTTATTTTTTATGGAGTTAAAAAAATGAAGCAGGAAGCATTGTGGATAGCAGATAAAGGCTGGATAAAAGATTCATTCGGCCGTATCCGGATTTTGCGTGGCGTGAGCATCAGCGCAAGTTCAAGAACGACTGGAAGACCGTTTCCGGAGGAAGAGGCAGACGCCCACTTCATGCGCCTTTCACAGGCAGGATGCACTTTCCTGCGCTGGCAGCTTCCCTGGAGTGCTGTCGAGCCGACCGGTCCTGAAGAATATGACGAGAATTATCTTGCTTACCTCCGCAATCTTCTTAAAAAAGCAGAAGAATACAACATATCAGTCTTTATAGAGCCGTTTCAGAGTTCATTTACCCAGACGGATGGAGATGGTATTCCGGGCTGGGCGCTTGAGAAAATCGGTTTCAATAAAGCAGCTCTTCATGCATGCGGGGCAACCGCTTCTGAAGAAGATGGCAGTTGGAAACTGGGTGTGCAGCGGTATGCCTGCCAGACACTCTCAACGCTCTTTTTTGCAGGCGGAAAGGCTGCTCCGAATTTCAGGATTGAGGGTGACAGTGCCCAATATTACCTGCAGTCCCACTTCATTGCAGCAATGAATCACACCGCACGACGTATCAAAGACTGTCCTGCGGTGGCAGGATTTGCCTTTATGAACGCCCCTTCTGCGGGCTATATTGGCATGAAATCGCTTGCTGAGTTTGAGACGCCGCCCTGTGACGAAGGTGTCATGTGCACGCCGTTCGAAGGCATGAAGGCAGCTTCCGGGTACGCAGCTGAGTTCAGGAAGTTCGTGCGCAAAGAGAAGAAGGGCGCGTTCCTCGTGAAAGAAGGCCGCCCGGTTGTCGTGAATGCACCGGGAACTGTGGATACCGCATGCGCTGCGGGAGCTGACGGCGCCGGCGTTTTCCTGCCGGGATTCAGTGATCCGTGGAAGTCAGAAGGTGTCTGGGCAGATGAGGGCGGCGTGCCTGTCCTTAAAAAAGCAGATTACTTCGCATCTTTTGACTTTGCGGCCTGCTGGGATGAGTTCCGTACCTTCTTCATGGAAGAATTACAGAGAAAACACGGTCACTACCTGTTCTTATCCGCCATGCCCGTCACTGGTGAGAACCTGATTCAGACTGCAGACTGGTCTACGTTCAGTGCTGGTTCTCCGCGCGCATTCTCTGAAATGGCAGGTTCTGCGGTGACAGATGCCCGTAAAAATGGCGTTCCTCTCGTTGTGCAGGGATTCAGCGCGTCATTCAATGCCAGGAAAGGAAAGGCGTTCAAGACTGGAAATTACAGCGTACAGGAAAATGAGCTTGCCTCATTCTACGACGTACTCGACAAGAACCTGCTGTCAGGCTTTCTCGACAGTTACACACCGTCAAACACGCAAGACTCCGGTGACTGCTGGAACGGCGAGGACACAAGCGTCTGGTGCATGACCGACAGAAAATTCCGTGCGGAAAAAGGCTTTATCCGCCCGTACGTAATGGCTGTCGCAGGAATTCCTGTCAGGATGAGTTTTTACCCGGCAGGTACCGGCGCGTTCAAGAAAGGCCCTGTTTTTGAGTTTGAGTGGGACAGTACGGAATGTTCGCCGTCATCAGGTGAATCTGACACGGAAATTTTTGTCCCGAAAGTATGGTTCCCGAGTGGATGGAAAGTAGAGAAATTTGACGGGGCGGGTGCACTTCGCGATGACGAGGTTGCGCAGCGTCTGTTTGTTAAGACACTGGCAGCCCGTCGCTGTTTCTTACGGATTATTTCGAAATAAGGGCAAGCATCTCAACAGGACTGTCACTGTCTGCGTAAACAATCTGTTCGTCAAACAGGTCATCAAGTCCTTTCTGGTAATCCATGATTTTTGAGACGTAGTTCAATGTACTCTGTGGTGTACCGTTGTTGCGTACGCGGGTTGTTCCTGCGTTGTACATGGCAAGCGCGGCAATTTCGTTACCTGCGGTATCAAGGCAGAAACGCAGATGGGAAAGACCGTTGCGTGCGCTTACATACGGATTGAAGAAATCTGCTTCGCTCAGAGCAGGGAATGATTTGCTGTTCAACTGAAAAAGGCCACGGTCTACAGACTGATTTTTGTTTGTGTTCTGTGCCTTCCAGTTGTACTTGCTTTCTGTCCATGCAAGTGCAAAGGCGAGTGACAGCGGAATGTCGTTGTGATCAGCGTAATACAGAATTGCTTCTGTAACATCAGGATTGCCTGTAATCTGATTGTAGAACCAGATTACTTTTGTGCGGGTTCCAAGATCCCTGTACATGGCAAGTGCAGTGTCATCCAATGCGGAATAAGAAATTACTGCTTTCTGCATGTCTGCTGCGAGATCTGCTTCATTGATTTCAGGGGTTTCTTCTTCGTATTCGACGTAGGTTTCTTCTTCAACAACCCCAACTTCAGGTGTCTCTGGTGCAAGTGCTACGGCTTCAGGAATTACAGGAGCAGAATACGGTCTTATGCTTGAGACCAGAATGCAAAGTCCAAAAATGACTGCCGTAAAAAGGAATGACAAAAGTAATGCACTGAGAGAACCAACATTAAGTGATTTTCTAGTTGTCATGATATGTCACTTATATCATTTTTCTAATATTTAATCAAGAAAAGCCATGAAACCGATGGAAAATTCTGCAGTTTTCCGCGGATATGTGCATTTGTGACAAAAAAAGCCTGTCCTCAGGAGGAG
>JAZUFS010000009.1:0-4455 GCA_045640805.1 Treponemataceae bacterium | reverse complement strand
ACCGCCGTAAACCGGTTTCCCGAAATTTTCCGTAAAAGCGACTGAAGACTGTTTCCCGCTCCTTTTTGAATGCCGTTTGAAAGCATTTCCATGCCAAAAAGAAGCAGACACAAAGAACCAATGAATCCCGTAATCTGGCTGATGACAGTAATCATAGTCTAACTATATCTTTCACCGGCAGAAAGTAAAAGACGAGGAATGTTAATTATTTGTAAATTTTATCTCGTCATTTTTCTATATACCGTCTTGTGCGGACGGTCAGCATCAGCGCCGAGCTGCTTGCGTCTCCACTCAGCGTAGTCAGACCAGTTGCCTTCAAAGAAGTTTACTTCAGAGTTATTCTCAAACGCGAGGATATGTGTCGCTATCCTGTCCAGGAACCAGCGGTCATGGCTTACGACAAGCACGCAGCCTGCAAAGTCCTGAATTGCATCTTCAAGCGCGCGGATTGTCGTCACGTCAAGGTCGTTGGTAGGCTCGTCCAGGAGCAGCACGTTGCCGCCCTGCTTGAGCATCATGCCCAGATTCAGACGGTTTCGCTCACCGCCTGAAAGCACGCCTACCTTCTTGTTCTGGTCAGGGCCGCTGAAGTTGAACCAGCTGCAGTACGCGCGGCTGTTTACTTCGCGGACGGCACCAGAAACAGCGCGTCCCTTTTCATCCACAGCACCCAGCTTGATGATGTCGAGGCCGTCAGAAAGCTGCTCCCAGACACTCTTGTTCGGGTCGAGCAGACTCCTCATCTGGTCAACGTATACGAGCTTTACAGTCTCTCCCACGCGGATTGAGCCCGCATCAGGCTTTTCGCCGCCTTCAGAGCCGTCAAGGCGTTCAACGGTCTGACCCGCAGCATCCGCAATCAGCTTGAAAAGCGTCGTCTTACCGGCGCCGTTAGGGCCGACAATGCCGATGACAGCACCGGCGGGCACCTTAAAGCTCAGGTTCTCGAACAGCAGGCGGTCGCCGTAGCCCTTGGTCAGGCCCTCAGCCTCAATGACCAGATTACCCAGACGCGGACCTGCCGGAATCGTAATCTTTGTATCCTTAATCTGTCCCTTGCCGGACTGATTCAGCAGCTCCTCATAGCGGCTGATGTGCTCCTTGTGCTTAGCCTGACGGCCCTTGGCGCCCATGTGAATCCACTCAAGCTCACGCTGCAGGGCCTTGCGGCGCTCAGACTCGCCCTTTTCTTCCATTTCAAGGCGCTTTTCCTTCTGCTCAAGCCAACCCGAGTAGTTGCCCTTGTACGGGATTCCTTCTCCGCGGTCAAGCTCAAGAATCCAGCCGGCTACATTGTCCAGGAAGTAGCGGTCATGCGTTACCGCGATAATCGTTCCCGGATACTGCTGCAGATGGCGTTCAAGCCAGGCGACCGTCTCTGCATCAAGATGGTTTGTCGGCTCGTCGAGCAGCAGGATGTCAGGCTCCTGAAGCAGCAGGCGGCAGAGAGCAACACGGCGGCGCTCACCACCGGAAAGAACGTCCACCACCTGATCAGCCGGCGGACAGCGCAGCGCATCCATCGCAAGCTCAAGGCGGCTCTCAAGATTCCAGGCGTCACAGGCATCAAGCTTTTCCTGAATCTCAGCCTGACGCGTACAGAGCGCATCAATATCAGCGTCCGGATCCCCAAACGCCTCGTTGATTTTGTCAAATTCTTCAAGCAGCGCGACAGTTTCGGCGGCTCCCTCGCGCACAATTTCCATGACCGTCTTGCCCGGAGTCAGCTCAGGCTCCTGTTCCAGGTAGCCGATAGAATAACCCGGCAGGATGGACGCTTCACCGACAAACTCAGTGTCACGGCCTGCAAAAATCTTCATGAGCGAAGACTTACCCGAGCCATTCTCACCCACGACACCGATTTTCGCGCCGTAGTAATACGAAATGCTGATATCCTTTAAGACAGTTTTTGTGCCGTAAGAACGCGACACGCGATCCATAGTGTAAATGATTTTCTTGTCGTCGAAAGTTGTAGCCATACGGATAGTGTACCATAAAAAACGGGTTTTGAAAGGGGGCGCCTGCCCCTCGCTCCAGCCGGCTGCGCCGTCTTACACTTTCGCCCGGATTGCCTCGAGCTCCGCGTGCGTAAAGACGACAGGCTCCGCGTTCGGGATGGGCCGCTTCCAGGCTACGGTGAAGTCCAGGTCGTCGCGAAGGGCGAGAAGCGGCATCATGACGCCGCCGTGCGTCACCAGCAGAATGTCGCCCGCGCTGCCGCCAGCGGCCATGTCGGCGACCCCGGCTTCCGAAAGCGCCTCGTCCAGCGCGCGGAAAAGGCGTTCGAGCACCAGCTGATACGACTCGCCGCCTGAAATGACGTGATGCCGCCTGTCAGCAGCGAACGCGGCATACTCATCCGGAAACTCAGCCATCACCTCCGCCCACGTGTGCGCCTCAAAAATGCCGAGATTCATCTCCTCAAGGCCGTTTACTACGCGGACAGGAACGCCGAATCCCTTTCCGACTGTCTCGGCAGTAACACGCGCCCGCTTCTGAAAGCTTGAGAAAATGTGCGTAATGTTGTATTCGCTGTCCTTCAGATTCCTGCAGAGTTCTTCAGCCTGCGCGAGCCCGTGCTCGTTCAGGTCCGTGTCCGTCGTTCCCTGAATGACGTATCTGGTGTTCCAGTCAGTTTCCCCGTGGCGTGCGATTAAGATATGCATGCTGACAGTGTACAGGAAAGAAGGGCCACATTCAACTTTTTCATTTTTCGCGTGCCGGCGGTAATAATAATGGATAGGGGAGGAAGGAGTGTGAATGAAAGGAAATTTCAGTAAAAAGAATGACAAAATGTTGCCAGTGTGCGCACAATGTATTACCTTTGTACAGAGAGGTAGACAGATGCTGACGAACATTAATATCAAGACAGACAGTGAACTGAAGAAGCAGGCAGAGGCTCTTTTTGCAGATTTAGGGATGAACATGACTACCGCCATCAATATTTTCATGCGGCAGGCAGTGCGCGAAAACCGAATCCCCTTTGAAATTACGCGTGATCCATATTCCCTGAACAGAGCTGTTGCTGATTCCCGCTCCGGACATAATCTCCATGGTCCTTTTTCATCAGCAGAAGAGGCCGTCGCTTCAATGCTGGGGGAATGATTGTACGCCATTGTTTATACAAACAGAATGAAGCGTGATGTGAAACTGATGCAGAAACGTGGAAAAGAAATGACCAAACTTGTTGAAGTACTAAAAACATTGGCATCAGGTGAGTCTCTTCCAGAAAAGAATCATGACCATCAGCTTATTGGTAACTTGAAAGATTTCAGAGAGTGCCATATAGAACCGGACTGGCTTTTAATTTACAGAATCGTTCAGGATAAACTCATTCTAACAGCGACCGCAACGGGAACGCATGCGGATTTATTCGGGAAATAGAAAGAAGAAATTTGTTTGATTTCTAATTTGGAAGTAAAATAATGAAGTCACCTTCCACCCACGTATTTTGACAGTTGTGGTTTGATTTCTAATTTGGAAGTAAAATAATCGGTAAATCATCTACATCAGCATCGCCAGAGTTGTGGTTTGATTTCTAATTTGGAAGTAAAATAATTTGAGGATTCATCAATTGACTGCATTCTCAGTTGTGGTTTGATTTCTAATTTGGAAGTAAAATAATTAATTTGTACAAAGACATTCACCGTGTACAGTTGTGGTTTGATTTCTAATTTGGAAGTAAAATAATTTGCACCAGCAGCAATAAAACTGAGACCAAGTTGTGGTTTGATTTCTAATTTGGAAGTAAAATAATAACGAAAGGAAAAGACATTACGAAGTGCAGGTTGTGGTTTGATTTCTAATTTGGAAGTAAAATAATTAACTTAATTGCTTCATTTATATCTGTTGTGTTGTGGTTTGATTTCTAATTTGGAAGTAAAATAATCAGTATCAAAATACGATGACAACGGTTTAGGTTGTGGTTTGATTTCTAATTTGGAAGTAAAATAATTTGAACGTCGAAACATTAACAAACATCATGTGTTGTGGTTTGATTTCTAATTTGGAAGTAAAATAATGACTTATGCCTACTTGCTGCATACGCAGGGGTTGTGGTTTGATTTCTAATTTGGAAGTAAAATAATAAAATTACACCTAACTGCGCCGCAAGCATGGTTGTGGTTTGATTTCTAATTTGGAAGTAAAATAATAAAACAGCGCGGCAGCTTATTGAAGAAATAGTTGTGGTTTGATTTCTAATTTGGAAGTAAAATAATATCTGTTAAATGTATATCGTCATAAGTAAGGTTGTGGTTTCATTTCTAATTTGGAAGTAAAATAATTCAGCATTAAAACTAACACGAAAATTTTTAGTTGTGGTTTGATTTCTAATTTGGAAGTAAAATAATTGTTCAATTTCAGTTATATCTAGCTTGCGTGTTGTGGTTTGATTTCTAATTTGGAAGTAAAATAATAGGGATTATGAAGCAATGACACCAAATCAGGTTGTGG
>JAZUFS010000008.1:0-2281 GCA_045640805.1 Treponemataceae bacterium | reverse complement strand
AAAGTCCAAGTCCTGCACGGTGACGAGTACCGAAGGTCTTTTTTATATCGTATTGTTCAGAAAGTGGCAGGAAACATCCTGCTGCAAGAATTTTTCCGCCCTGAATAAAACATGCTGCATCATGAAGCGGTGTATCATGTGAATAGATTGTGATAAGTAGAGCTGACGTTACATCAGCGTTAAGCCGCGTTCCCGTCTGAATAATATCATCGTGTTTAGTCTGACGGAGAAAAACAGCCAGCATACCGCGTCTCATTTTTGAAAGAGATTCGGCAGCAATTAGAACTGAGTCAACATAAGAATGTTTTGAACGGGAACCAAAAGCAAACCATTTACTCTGTCCCAGTTTCAAAAACAATTTACGGATTTCAGGCTGGAAGATAACAGCGAAACACATCAAAAGTCCCGGCGCAATAAGGTTCATGAGCCAGAGCAATGTTTCAAGTTTAAAGATAATTGCCACAGCAAAAGCCATGGCAATAATTACAACAGCTTTGATTACCTGAATACCGTTTGTCTTTGACAGAAGTGTATAGGCCTTGTAGAGGATGAAAGTAAGAATGGCAACATCCAGTGCAGGCCTGAGGAAACCAAAAACTGTTGAAAAAACTTCAAAAGTTTGCATTATCTTCCAATAATATTTACTGTTCTAAGAATATCTCCGAATACACCGGCAGCTGTAACGCCAGCACCGGCACCATATCCGCGAACTGTAAGTGGAATTGGTGAGTAACGTTCTGTATAGAATACAAATGCGTTTTCGCCACCGCGTACACCGTAAAGAGGATCATCAGCTGTTACTTCAATCATACCAACAGAAACTTTTCCGTCTTTGATTGTACCACCCATGCGGAGAACTTTTCCTTCTTTTTTAACATCGGCAATTTTCTTTGCAAAGTAATCATCAACTTTAGGAAGATTTGCCATGAATTCATCAACAGTACCTGTTGAATCGAAATCTTCAGGGAATACTTTGTACATTGTGATGTCAGAAAGTTCAATATTCATTCCGCTTTCGCGTGAAATAATATGAGCTTTACGTGCAACGTCCATTCCGTTCAGGTCATCGCGTGGGTCTGGTTCTGTGTAACGAAGTTCTTTTGCTTCTTTAACAGCCTGGCTGAAAGAAACGCCTTCGTCAAGTTTCCCGAAAATGTATGAAAGTGAACCTGACATAATTCCGTTGAAGCTTGAAAGTTTATCACCTGAACGGTAAAGGTTCTGCAGAGTGTCGATAATTGGAAGACCTGCACCTACGTTTGTTTCATAAAGGAACTTGCGGTGCATCTTTGCTGCAGTTTCACGGATATTTCTGTAGAAGTCGATGTTCATTGAGTTTGCACGTTTGTTAGGTGTTGCAATAGACATACCGGCTTTAATGAGGTCAAGGTAACGTTCAGGAAGATCGTAACTTGCTGTACAGTCAACGAATACAGGGTTCAGTGGTTTTACACGCTGAACGAACTTGATGATTTCATCAACGTTGTTGTCTGAAGAAACGAATTTGATTTCAGGATTCTTCATCATTTCGCGCCAGTTAGAAAGATCAATTCCTTCTTCATTCAGAGTCATACCATCAATAGTTGTGATACACATAACCTTGATATCAATATTTTCTTCAAGAAGTTTGTCGTGCTGGGCAGCAATCTGATCGATAAGAGTTCCACCGATTGTTCCGGCTCCGAATGCAAATACTTCAATTGATTTTGCAGTATTAAAGAAGAATCTGTTGATAACGCGAACAGCCGTGTCTCCCATGTCGCCACGAATAACGCTTGAGATACAGCGTTCAGAAGATCCCTGAGCAATAGCCAGGTTATTGATATCCTGAGAAGCAAGAGCGTCAAAGAACTTTTCTGCAATACCACGGTTCTGAATCATTCCATCGCCTACTACAGAAACGATTGCGCAGTCGTTATCAACTTCGATTGGATTAATGAGGCCTTCTGCAATTTCAAGACCAAGTTCACGGTTCAGAACATCCTGAACTTTGTTAGATTCTGAGTCACGTACACAGAAAGAAATTGTGTATTCAGATGATGACTGTGTGATAAGAAGAATTGAAATATTTGCCTGTCCTACGCTGGCAAAAATGCGGCTTGCCATTCCAGTGCGGCCTTTCATTCCAGTTCCTGAAACAGAAATCATTGCAACTTTTTTGAGACAAGAGATACCGCAAACAGGAGATTTTCTTTCGTATGGACCTTTACCAATGCGTGTTCCGCGGGCAGAAGGATTGTGGCTGTCCAAACTCCAGGCTTCGATTCCTTTTGCCTGAAGA
>JAZUFS010000007.1:0-1947 GCA_045640805.1 Treponemataceae bacterium | reverse complement strand
TTTCCGAAAATGAACGCGTAGTTAGAAATGAGGTTTACGAAAAAGGCGCCGATTGAGACGAACAACGGATACTTCACCTGACCGACGCTGCGGAGTGCGATTGTGCTCGTAAGGGATGCGCCCAGGAAGAAATACGTGACGACTGACCATCTGAAATACGTTGCGCCTTCTGCGATGATGCCCTCATCCGCTGTGTACATCCGCATGAGAAGGTCTGGCGCCAACAGCGTGAGAAGCGCGAAGATGGATGCGAACAGGAGCGTGAAGCGGAGCATGAGGCAGACGGTCTGGCGGAGCGCCGTGGAAGCGGCTTCGCTGTGGTCGGGGTCGGCTTTCTTCATGCCCCAGTAGCGTGACACGAGAACAGAGGCGCCCATGCCGAGTCCCATACAGAAAATCTGATATATGCTTATAAACGAGTTTGCGAGCGATGTTGCTGAAAGCGACGTTTCTCCAAGAGAGCCGACCATGATGGTGTCGAGCATATTGACGCCGATGGTGATGAGGCTCTGTAGTGCAATCGGCATTGCGAGCGTAAATACGTTTTTGTAAAATTCCGGTCTTTTCTTGAATAACTTCATTGTGTAAATCCTGCGTAGCCTGGGGGACGGTTCTATTCCGGGAACCAGGGAACCAGGGGACGGTTCTCCAGTACACTCCAGTACACAGAGCATATCAGAAAACGGGAAAATGACCAACCGGTCTGTTATTTTTCACGAAAAGATGATACGCTCTCATCCATGAAATCCAGCACAATGTCCGATTTTACGGAAGGACCAATTCTCGGGCCGCTTCTCCGCTTTGCTTTTCCCATCCTTTTTGCCATGTTCCTGCAGACAATGTACGGCGCCGTCGACCTCATCGTCATCGGTCAGTTCTGTGATGCAGCGGCAGTTTCAGCTGTCTCAAACGGCAGCCACATCATGCAGACAATCACGTTTGCCATCACGGGCATTTCACTGGGCATTACGGTCATACTGGGCCAGAAAATCGGCGAGAAAAAACTGGAAGAAGCCGGCGGCATCATCGGCAACGGCGTCGTTCTCTTTCTGATTATTTCACTCGCGGTTACGGTTCTGATGATTGCCACAACGCCGCTCTGGATCATACTGCTGAAAATACCAGAGGAAGCAGTCACTTACTGCAAGCAATACCTTATCATCTGCTCATCAGGCGCGGTCTTCATAACGGCCTACAACCTGCTGGGCGCCATTTTCCGCGGTCTTGGCAACAGCCGGCTTCCGCTCATCATCGTTGCAATCGCCTGTGTCTTCAACATTTTCGGCGACCTGCTCTTTGTCGCCGTCTTCAAGATGGGACCTGCAGGAGCTGCAATCGCAACCGTCATGGCGCAGGCACTGAGCGTCATCATCTCGCTCTTCATCATCTGCCGGATGGAGCTGCGGTTCGTCTTCCACAAAAAGATGATCCGCTACAACCACAGCCGGAACATCGAAATCCTTAAGCTGGGTGTCCCGGTGGCGCTGCAGGACCTGCTTGTAAGCATCTCATTCTTCTTCATCACGGCAATCATCAATTCCATGGGACTTGTCGCCAGCGCCGGCATCGGCATAGCGGAAAAAGTCTGCGGCTTCATCATGCTTGTTCCGTCTTCATTCAGTCAGTCAATGAGTTCAGTTGTCGCGCAGAATTACGGCGCACGGAAAATGGACAGGGCAAAGCGCGCCCTTATTGCGGGAATCGGTTCATCACTCGTTGCCGGCGTCATCATCGGTTACATGGGATTTTTCCACGGGGATCTGCTCTGCAGCCTGTTCAGCCCCGAAGCGGATGTAGTCTACGCCGGCTGGCAGTACCTGAAAGCGTACGCCATCGACTGCCTGTTCACGTCATTCCTGTTCTGCTTCATCGGCTTTTACAACGGAGCCGGCAGAACGCAGTTCGTCATGTGGCAGGGAATTGCCGGCGCGTTCTGCGTGCGTGTTC
>JAZUFS010000006.1:0-1979 GCA_045640805.1 Treponemataceae bacterium | reverse complement strand
CCGCTCGCTGCGGCGCTATGGTATCTCACTCGCACACTTTGTGTGCTCGGGGCCGAGGCTTCGCGTCTGTCATCCCCACCTCCGCCCATCCCCACTCGTCTGGAGAGTCGTCATTTTTTCAATAGCTTGAATAAAGCGGATATTCAGTAAAATGATTTTACGCGTGGAGTTGGCTTTTGGAAGGCAGCTGTTAATCAGAGGCCAGAAGAAATCAGTTTGTATTCGAAGGAGTCGACGAGGGCGAGCCAGGAGGCTTCTATGATGTCGGTGGAGACGCCTACGGTGGTCCAGACGTTGTGGCCGTCGGTTGTTTCTACGAGAACGCGGACGTGGGCAGCTGTTGCGTCGCGCGAGTCTATGACACGGACCTTATAGTCAGTCAAGTGCATGGTGCGTACTACCGGGTAGAACTTTTCCAGTGCAGAACGGAGCGCGACGTCGAGTGCGTGAACGGGACCGTCGCCCTCACCTGCCGTAATGATTGTCTCACCGTCAACGGCAAGCTTTACCTGGGCAAAACTCGTGACCGGGTTTCCGGGTTCGGGCTGCTCACCGATTACCTTGTAGTACTTAAGATGGAAAAACGGCTTGTACGAGCCGAAGCTCTTTCTGACGAGCAGGTTGAAACTGCCTTCAGCGCCCTCAAACTGATAGCCTGTCTTTTCAAGCTCCTTGACGCGTTTCACTATGGCGGTGACTTCAGGGCTGTCTTTGGTAAGACCAGGCTCAAGGGCGCGTATTTTCTCTATGATTGCTGAACGCCCCGAAACCTCACTTATGAGGATGACGCGCTCATTGCCGACAGTTTCAGGCTTTACATGTTCGTACGCCGCGGGATCCTTTGCGACGGCATCAGAGTGCATGCCCGCTTTGTGCGCAAATGCATTTGCCCCTATGTACGGCAAGCCCTGATTCAGGCTGATGTTCGTAATTTCTGCAATACGGCGGCAAAGCGGTGTCAGCAGTTCAATCTTGCCATCCGGCAGGCACGTGTAGCCGAGCTTCAATTCCAAATTGGCCATAATCGCCGACAGGTTTGCATTGCCGGCACGCTCGCCGAAGCCCAGCAGCGTACCCTGTACGTGGGAAGCGCCTGCCTGCACTGCCATGAGCGAGTTCGCCACGGCAAGGCCTGCGTCATTGTGCGTGTGTATGCCGATTTCAGCGCGGCGCACCAGCTTACGGACGACAGTAACTACAGACTGATATATGTCAAGCGGCATGGAACCGCCCTTTGTGTCACACAGCGTGATTATGGAAGCACCGCCGTCAATGGCTGCCTCAAGCGTCTTGAGCGCGTATTCGCCGTTTTCTTTCCATCCGTCAAAGAAGTGCTCAGCGTCAAAAATGACCTTTCTGCCGTTTGACGCAAGGAACTTCACGCTCTCATAAATCATGTCGAGATTCTGCTGCTGATCTGTTTTCAGGATGCCCTTTACCTGCTTGAGCCATGACTTTCCGAAGATGGAGACAACCGGAGTTTCTGCTGACAGCAGCGCCTGAAGCTGTGGGTCTTTGTCACAGGCTAAGTCCTTGCGGCGCGTCGATCCGAACGCGACGAGCTCTGCATTTTTCAGGCTGAGTTTAGTCTGTTTTGTGCTGTGGCCCTTAATCTGGACACCACGTACGGCCGAGAAGAAATCTGCATCTTTAGGATTGCTTGCGGGATTTCCCGCTTCGATGTAATGAACGCCAAGTTCATCAAGCGTCTGTACTATGGACAGCTTGTCCTGAAGCGAAAAGCTTATGCCCTCGCCCTGCGCCCCGTCTCTAAGGGTTGAGTCAAGAACTGTAATAGAATTATCGCTGTACATAGTGTTGTATGGGCGGTATTGGACTTGAACCAACGACTTCTTCCGTGTGAAGGAAGCACTCTACCACTGAGTTAACTGCCCGTACCATTACATTAGCTTAAAAACATTACTCTGTCTAGTAAATTGTTACGGTCAGAAAGGTCTCTTTCACAAAAACTTGCATGC
>JAZUFS010000005.1:0-13637 GCA_045640805.1 Treponemataceae bacterium | reverse complement strand
CTTGTCAAACCATAAGAAATGCCGCATTATACAATATATGGAAATAAGACGTTTTTTACCGGTTTTTCTGTTCTTTCTAACATTTCTTTTTCCGCTTGCAGCCCAGAGCAGCAAACCGATTGTTTCTGGAATAAAGGCAGTCCAGACTTCGACTGAAACAACGATAACCTGGTCCATTCCGGATGACAGCAAGGCCTCAATATCATCTCTGTACGTCTACCGTTCTTCAGAAGCAATTCTCTCTTCAGACCGTCTTTCTTCCATGGCACCTGTTGCCGTACTCACCTCTGACATGACAAGCTGGCAGGAAAAAGCCGAATCGACGCTGTACTATTACGCCGTAATAGCCCGCCTTTCAGACGGCTCCCTGTACGACATCCTCATTCCGACGGTGAATACGACGCTTACGGCCGCTTCTGTCACCCAGACAGTTACAGACAGGCAGACAGCTGAAACAGCGGCAGTCACCGTCACGTCACCAACTGACATGAACAACGGACTCCGCATTAAGCCGCTGCCCTCGTTCCGCATTTTCAACACGGAGCAGAATACACAGAAGACGATTTCCGCCGACGCACTTTCGGGAGTACAGGACCTTGGCGTTGAAGGCGGCAGACAGACAGCAGCATCGCTGTTCATAGCAGAAGAGGACATGGCAGGTACTTCTACGGGAGATATATATCTGCTGCATGAAATTGTCTCACGGTATATGCTCCGCAAGATCTGGAGCATGGCAATTGAGGAGCTGACTGCACTCAGACAGACATATCACAACGAAGAAATAACCGCGCGCATAAACCTGTATCTTGGGCAGTGTTCTTATTTTGTAAAAGATTACGTGGGAGCACTCCAGTACTTCCTGCACTGCGAGTCACTCTATCCGGATGTCGCTAAAATCTGGATTCAGGCAACAATCAACGCGTTTACGTTACCTGATTTTTCTTAGCAGTTGAAGCAGCGCAGATTCCTGCGGAGTAGCAGAAGTCTGTTCATTTACGTAAGGAACCTCATCAGAAACGCCCTCAACTTCCGGCTCATCCTCAAGAATGCCTGACTGGCCGGCAGATTTCAGGACAACAAGGTCACCCACATTGACTCTGTCATAAAAGCCGTTCTGTACAAGCAGGCCGGATGCAATTTCCTCACCGACTGCAGAAAGCGTCACCGAACCAAGGATATCAGTATCGTTGTAGACTATGCCCATACCGTAATCTGCCGTACGGATGCCATTCTTAGCAATGACATTCCATGTCTGATCAAGCGCGGCGCCATCAAGCCGTCCGGCATCAAGCAGGAGCGACGGACCGTTACGGGCAATGATTTTCGCGTAGTACGGCATCGACTGATTAAGTTTGTCTTTCATTTTCTGCATTGCGTTTGAGAACATATCGTTGCCTGTACGATATACATTCCACGATGTGACAAGATTACCGGTTCTGCCTGAATACATCTTTGCGCCGGCAGTAAGTTCACGCTCATTTTCTTCATACGTGTAGAGCATGAAGTAATCGTAGCCTGCCTTACGTGCACGTGAGAAAGCTTCTGTGTATGTTGTGACAGGGTTTTCATCTGCGGTGACAGTAAGTGCGGATGAATCTGTGAACATGTCAGCATAGAACAGGGATGAAATGCGTGTCGCGTCCTGATGCTTTTCTTCTGCAGCAGGCTGCGTGTAGTAAATGCCGACCGTCCAGCGTTTCTTGTTCAGATACAGCGGATTCACATCCCATTTCTGCGGCAGTGTATCGTAAAGGAGTGATGTATAGGCCTCAATCGTATTGTCGAGCACCTGATCTGACTTACCCTGATTCTGTACAAACTGAATCTGGGCAAGATAGCTTTCAGAATAGCCGTCAGCAAGAAGCAGGTCTGCATAAGCAAGACGGGCCGCTGAATCATACGGGTTAAGGCGCAGGGCACGAAGATACTCGTAGGTAGCCTGAACTGAAAGGAATTTATCTGAATATTCGCCAGCTTTCTTTGTATGGTACTTTGCCCAATCAACACGGCGGGAATCTTCTACATCAGTGTATTGGATGGCGAGCATTTCAAGAGCAGCGCGCATCAACTCATCCTGAGGGGCAATTTCAAGACCAGTCTCATATGACGTGAAAGCAGATGCAATGCGGCCAAGCTTTGTCTCAGAAAGGCCTTTTACATACCAGGCATTCACACAGTTGCGGTCAAGGAGGATTCTGTAACTGCAGATTTCAAGCACTTCCTCGTAACGTCCCTGCATGAAAAGAATGTCAGACAGCAGGCTGTATGCATCGTCGTAATCCTCTTTCAGTTGAAGGGCACGCCGTATGTGGCTTTCTGCCGCTGCAAGGTCTTTCTGCTGCAGTGCCATGTATGACGCGAACCAGTATACTTTCGCATCTCCGCTGAAAAGACGCAGTGCCTGTTCTATGTAATCTGCGGCAGCCTGCTTTTTTCCAAGTTCCCATGAAACAAGTGCCAGGGAAAGAATTGCCCTGCTGTTACGGCTCTGGCGCTGCAGTGCTGCCTGATACTGTTTTTCCGCACCAGACACTTTTCCGTCAAGTATTTCAAGTTCGGCGAGACCGAACCGGGCGTCTATATCGTTTGGATATTTGGCAAGAATACTTTCAAAAATAGCGGACGCTTCGTCGGTGCGTCCCAGACAGATGTACAGGAAGCCGCGAAGATTCTGAAGGTCAGATCTGTTTTTTATGAGGGAATCTGCCTGTGCAAGATATGTCAGGGCAAGTTCATACTCACCGTTTTCATAACAGCATTCTGCAAGCGAATACCAGGCTTCTCCGTAGGCAGGATTCATCTGTACAGCTTCAAGGTACTGCTCAATGGCTTCATACCAGTTTTCTCTTTCCTGTAATGTTTTACCGGCATTGAAATAGTCTGAGGCAGTTGCCGCAAACATGAGGGAAGGAAGCAGCAGAAGACAAATACTACAAATAAAAAACCGTCTGACAGCGTTATTCACTTTCTTCAATCCTTTTAATGATCTTAATCTGGTTAACGCGATGTCCTTCTACATCCTGAACGATGAAATCAAAATTCTGCCAGCTTGCCTTTTCAAACTTGGCAGGAATTTTTCCGAACAGGTCAAAGACAAATCCACCCAATGTATCAAACTCTTCATCAGGAAGCTCTACCCCGAGCAGTTCCTGCAGATCCTCAAGATTAATGCGGGCGTCACACAGCCATGTGTTCTCACCGAGCGTGACCGCATCTTCCTGTTCATTATCGAATTCATCCTGAATATCGCCGACAATCTCCTCAATAATGTCTTCCATGCAGACAATACCTGACACTCCGCCATATTCATCAATGGCGATGGCAATATGGATGTGCCGTCTTCTGAATTCGCGAAGCAGCGTGTCGATGCGCTTTGACTCCGGTACAAAGAACGGCTTTCTGAGCATCTTCTCAAGATCGACTGCCTCGTCATGTGAGATAGCCTTGAAAAGATCCTTTACATACAGGACGCCGACTACATTGTCGATTGATTCACTGTAAACAGGGAAACGGGAATGGCCGCTCTCGGAGATGCGCTCGAGCAATTCTTTCTGAGGTGTGTCGAGGGAAAGGAAATCGACATCGATACGCGGAATCATTACTTCCTTGACCGATGTATCCGCCAGTTCTTCAATACCGCGGATCATATCCCTCTTTTCTTCGTTGACTAACTCCTGCTGTTCTATGTCAGACTCAGAACCGTGTGGTTCCTCTTCTTTCTTATGCAGCAGTTTTCCCATAAATGACATACTTTCCACCCTTATTTTGTCAGGCGCTCAAGAATTTCTTCCTGAAGCACCAGCATCTGTCTTTCTTCTTCTGAACCGCCTTCAAACGTGCGGTCCTTACCGATATGTGCCTCGCCATGGTCAAGGCCACTTAAATGTAAAACACCGTGAATGAGCAGACGTTTCAGCTCTTCTTCCACGGGAACGCCAAACTCAGCTGCATTCTTTGAGAAAGTTGCAATGCTTATGGCGATATCACCTGCAGAATACCATGTTACGCCGTCATCATCAATGTACTCGTCACCGTCTTCAAACGAAAGGATGTCTGTCGGTGAGTCTATGTCACGGTACGTCTTGTTCAGGTTCTGGATGAACGCGTCGGAGCAGAAAAGCACGGATAGTTCCCATCCGTCTGCATTTCTGTCAGCGAGAATTTTCTGGACGAAGGGTTCTACTTCAGAAAACCACTGAGGGGCGTCGAGTCCTTCTTCAAGCGATACATCTACGTTATTCATTTATCCTTTCCTTCTTCAGGCTTTGGTTCTGCCTTGATATCCTGCTTTGGGGCATCCACTTCATCGGGATCCTTCTGGTCAGGGTACTCAATGCGTGAATGGTACGAGGCTGCAAGAACCTGTACGAAAGCAGCTTCAATTACATTCAGATCCTTGAATGTCAGATTTGAACGGTCAAGCTGGCGGTGCTCGTACTTAGCCATGACAAGTGTGTGAATGAACTTCTCAAGGCGTGACACTGACGGACGTTCAAGTGTGCGGCAGGCAGCCTCTACAGTGTCGGCGAGCATGACGACGGCAGCTTCACGGCTTGCCGGCGGTGTTCCAATGTATGAATATTCTTCAGGACTTGTCTGGTCGTCGAGCTTGAGTGCTTCGTTGTAGAAATATGAAATAAGGCTGTTACCATGATGTTCTGCAATAATGTCGATGACCTCATCCGGCAGGTGCAGCTGATGCGCTTTCTCAACTCCCTTCTTCACGTGACTCCTGATGACAGAAACTGACAGACGCGGGTTGTTGATTTCATCATGCTTGTTGTCACCGCTCTGATTTTCAACGAAATATTCCGGCGAATCCATTTTGCCAAGGTCATGATAGTACGCACCGACACGGGCCAGCAGTGGATTTGCTCCGATTTCAGTACATGCATTTTCAGCCAGGGTTGCGACCATCATGGAATGATTGTACGTTCCCGGTGCCGTAATGAGCAGTTTTCTCATAATCGGACTGTTCAGGTCTGACAGGTCCATCAGGCGGAAGACAGAAGCCGTATTCAGCATTGACTCAAGCGGCGTCAGGAAGCCCAAAGCCAGAATACTTGAAATAAAGCCGTTGAATGCAACTCCCGAAAGCGACTTCACCAGGGCTGATGCAGGCTGCGCGAAAATGATGAACAGCAGTCCCATAAGCAGGGCGTTGAAACCGGCAAGGACAAGCGCGGCGACGACGAGGTCAAAACGCTTCTTGATATTGCGTACGATGCGGATTGCCACAATACATGAACACAGAGTAAACAATGCCGGAATAATCTCAAAAGAAGCAGCTTCGAGCACGGCAAAGAATGTTATGAACGAAAAATAAACCGCAGAAAGCTGGCCGAACAGCACGGTGATGAGCATTACGAAGAACGCTGCAGGAATGACGACCGGCAGCATGTACGGTGATGCAAAAGTCACTGTCCTGACGCAGATGCAGGCGAGGCAGTAAATTATCAGGAATGAGATGCACAGGAAAATCATTTCACGCAGGCGGCACTCATGACCGAGGAAACGCGGGGAGAACAGGAAGAACGCCAGCAGTGACACAAGCAGGAAATAGAGGATGGAGTTGAGGAACGCACGGGAATCGAAGTATTCAGGTGCTTCTGAAAGTTTCTTCAACTTATTGAATGCCTGCTCGGTAATGACAAATCCCTTGCGGATTATCTTCTCGCCGTTTTCGACGGCAATCGTGTTGTCGGCATTGTACACGTCACGTTCTGCAATGACGGTAATGTCGGAAATCTGACCCGGCTCATAGTCAAAAATGTTGAATGAAAGTACTGTCTCTGCAGCTGTAACATTGAAGAACAGCGCAACAATCAGCACGACAAAACAACCTGACAGTATGAAGATCGATTTTTTGTGATCTGAAAAATAAGCGGCGGCGGCTTTACTGAAATTACTGCCCTCGCTATTCCTGACTTTCTTCATCATATTCATATGCCTGTACGATTTTCTGTACCAATGGATTACGGACGATATCACGACCGTCCATCTGCATGAGCTTTATGCCGTCAATTCCCTTGAGCACTTTTGTGGCGTGGACAAGTCCTGATGGAACACGCTTAGGCAGATCTATCTGAGTTATATCTCCGGTCACAAAAACCTTCGATCCGTTTCCCATTCGGGTAAGGAACAGTTTCATCTGCTCCTTTGTCGTATTCTGAGCCTCATCAAGAATGAGGATACTGTTGTCTAATGTACGGCCGCGCATATACGCAAGCGGGGCAGCTTCTATAATGCCAGACTCTGAAAGGCGCTCTGCCATGCCACGCGGAAGAAGCGCATCCATTGCGTCGTAAAGTGGCTTGAGATACGGTGATATTTTCTGGACAAGATCACCGGGAAGGAACCCCAGACTTTCACCTGCTTCAACGACAGGTCTGGTAAGGACGATTTTGCTGCATCCCTGCAACATGAGTACGCGCAGTGCTTCTGCCACCGCAAGGAATGTCTTTCCGCTGCCTGCAGGTCCGGTGCAGATGACAACGTCGTTTGAACGCATTGCCTGAATGAAGGCTGCCTGATTACGCGTCTTGGGGTAAACGCTGCGGGTACCGCCGGGAATCCGTATTGCGGCAGATGTGAAAATCGCCTCATCATCCTCTGCAGAAGGAAGCATATCCGATATGACAGAACCTACAAAGTCAGGTTCCGCCTCGCCACCGTTCTGAACTTCATCAAGGATGCGGTCAATGATATGCTTGAACCTGTCCTGAGTTTCACTGTCAGTCTCACCTACGGAAAGTTCATTTCCACGCGTAAAGACAGGCACTCCAAGGAATTGTTCAATGAGCCGTAAATTACTGTCATTCGTTCCGCACAGCCGGGTAAGAAGCTCAGTATCGGGAACTACTATCGTGTATACAGATTCCACTATACTAAAATTGTAACTGCTTTTGAGCCCATCCGTCAAGGATTGGCGGGGTTCCGGCCTACTCCGGATTAAGGACGAACGTGCCGTATTTATCCTGGATGGTGGTCTTCATGCTGCTCATAGGGCGCCATACGACAGACAGCGAGAAATACGGGCTGAAATCGTAATGATATGGTGTTGTATCCTTTAAAAGACGTGGTTCAATCTTGAATTCAGAATTGAGCACCCAGTCATGAAGTTCGTGAGTCAGCTTTATGGAGATGTTCTTGAGTTTGAAACCGGAAGCCTTCCGCAAATCGGTATTCCAGAAAGCAAACGAATTGAACAGATCGACAAACGGATTGGTCTCACCCGGCATCGTCACATCATATCCGTACAGATTCTGAATGTACCTGAAGAACACCTGATTGCGCGATTCTTCTGAGAACGTAATGTCCAGTGCCTTATTAATCTTGAAGGTAAATGACGGCTTAAACACAAAACTGCTGTCAGTAGGTCTGAGCAGGTCGAAATTGAATGACGTGTTCAGTGACGGAGCAAAGCTTATCCTGTTGTACCAGGCATACCACGTCTTTGACTGCAGCGTGTAAGAAAGAGACGCCGTTTTTGGCAGGAAATCACTTTCATTCTGCAGCACCCAGCCCTGTCCTGCAATGAGTTCATACGGCTTGGTCCAGCCCATTCCGTACGATGCCGTCAGGCCGAAACCGGACAGGGAAAGCGTCAGGCTGTCACTGTGTTCATCCTCAATATTGTACTTGTAACTTTCTGAAAGTGACAGTTTGCTGTCAGCAAATTTCCAGCTTGAAGACTGTGTCAGCGGAGTGAATACCCATGTGTCATCCGTCTTGCTTTTGCGTTTATATGCTGTTGAAATTGAGAACGACGACAGTACGCTGTAACTGAAACCGAGCGTACCCGTGAAAGACTCTGTCTGTGGCGGCAGATTTGCCTTTATCGTGAATTTCGGCTGCAGGGCAACATTCTTCGCGCTGATTACAAGCGTCATGTCATGACTTGTAATGGAGTCTGAATCCCACTCAGCTTTCTTGTACTCCCATTCAGGCTCATCAACCGTACCTGTGAATTTGGTACGCACAATTTTTACCGTATTGTTCCAGGTAAGGGATGAATCAGCAAAAACCGATGTCAGGACGAACGGCTTGAAAGAAAGCGCTGTCACTGCAGATACGTCAAGTTTGCGGGCCTGATAATCTGCTTTCCTGAGAGACGCCAGGGCGGAAGAACCTTCCGGATATACCGTCTCTGACACGACAGGATGATCCTGGTACTCAGGATTGAACGAGAAGCTGTTTGTAAAAGACAGGAAATTGTTTTTCCAGGAAACGCTGTCCTTAAGCGATACCGGTGCCTTGAGTGAAAGATATGAGGACTTGATGTTCTTCCAGTCGATATCTTCCGGAGAATGCCATGTTCCCGAGTCAAAGTACATTTCTGTAGATACTGACGGGGAAATAGTGTACGAAAGCGAATACGTCAGCCCCGAAACAGTTGTCTGCGAAAGAGACGGCATGGTAAGGACCGGCATTTTCTCAGACGGAACATTCTCATAGTCGGGAACATCAGGACTCTGGACGACAAGCTCAGGCGGAGGCTCAATATCCACAAAAGTAATTTTCTCCCCTTCTCCAGAGGCAGATGACGAATTATTTGATCCACTGCTCTTTTTGCTGTCAGAACTTTTCTTGCCAGAAGAAAGCAGCGTTCCGCCTATCGAGGCAGACATCTTGAACGGATAGAGGGAAGCCGGATAGAAGAAATACCTGTCAGCTGAATATGAACTTGTATCCGGATTCACATCTGAATTTGTTGCAGAACTGAAATTGACTGCAGATGAGATTGATGAAATTGAGAACGATGAAATATACGGATTCAGATTCTTTATGAATTCAGGAGTTGAAATCGATCCGTTCAGGTTCCAACTGAAGGACGTTTTTGTCGAACCGCTGGATGAAGTGGAATTGCCGGTTATCATGACCGGATTCTTCAACAGGTAGTTGATCCAGTCCATTGATTCCTTACGCTCAAGAAAATCGCCTGCAAAATAGATATCAGAGTACACAGGCAGTGAAATGCTCAGATTGAACGGAGATTTATTCAGTTTCATTGAGAAATCACCGTAAAAGCGGAATGGTATCTTTACTCCGAGCAGATATGATGAATCAATGTACCGTTCTCCCGTCACCGGGGAATATGTCGTGTAATTTTCTTCTGATTTGAAAAGCGTGTTGCTGAAACCGAAGTATGTTTTGAAAGAAATGTCCGTGACGACCGATTTCGGTTTGAAAACTCCTTCAACTCCAGCCATGGCGCCAAGATTAGAATACAGATCCGCAATGATTTTCAGGCTGTCTGATCCCTGTGTATCATTTTCATCAAGGTTTTTCAGGAAAAGACCGTCGCGCTCCTGTTTCTTAAGCTCAGTCGTGCGCATAAAACTGAAAAGGCCGTCATCCGCATTTCCTGACGCGAGCGGCTTTCTTCCTATCAGGTATGTTGTCGTCTGGAATGAATAGCCGCGGCGTGCATCATACGAGAAAACGGGATTGAAAATCATTTCATCCTTCGGGTAGTAGAAGAACGGGAAATACATTACCGGCAGATGCCCCACATACAGCACGGCATTGAAGAAACTGAATTCATTGCCGGGCAGCAGCCAGATGCGGGTCGCCTTTATCTGCCAGTGCGGATCGGGGTCATCGCAGAACGTGAGCGTTCCTGAGTCAAATGCCACCGTGCCGGAATTGTCACGGCCAAACAGGTTTGAGCTTACGTACAGACTCGAACCTGAAGGCAGGTTGATGCTGTCAGACTGCTCCTGGATAACACGTCCCTGGTCAAAAATGCCTTCGAGCGTGTCTATGTTGAACAGAAGTGTCCGTGCGGTCAGTTTTTCTGACGCAGAATTACCTGATTGACGCGAGAACGTAATGTCGCCTTCAGCATACAGTGTAGACCGGGTCCGGTTATACAGGACAGATTCTGCCTGGATTTCTATTTCCTGTGAGTTTTTTACTACTTTAAGGCTGACTTCGCCCGTAAAGCTGATGAGTTCATCCTCTGTTTCTGGCTCTTTGTAATATTCCGTGCGGTGCGCTGAATTGATGGTGACCGTAGACGTACCGGAATCTTCTGCCGCAAGAGGCACACAAGCCAGAAGAGCAGCTGTAAGCAGGATGAGGATGATTTTCTTTACATGTACGGCGGTGTCTTTCACTTATCAGATATCCCGTCAGGCGTGCGTTTACTTTCTCTGCGCTGCCCGTTCAAGCATATCTTTAATATAGCGTCCCGTGTAGGATTTTTCTACCTCTGCAACCTCTTCAGGCGTACCTGTCGTGATGATTTCTCCACCGCGGAAGCCGCCTTCCGGACCAAGGTCGATGATCTTATCCGCCTGGAGGATGACATCGAGGTTGTGCTCAATCATGACGACGGTGTTGCCCTGGTCGACAAGACGCTGGATTACTTCCATGAGTTGCTTGACGTCGGCAAAGTGAAGGCCCGTCGTCGGCTCATCCAGAATGTAGAGTGTCTTGCCTGTTGAGCGGCGGGAAAGCTCGTTTGCAAGCTTTACGCGCTGAGCCTCTCCGCCTGAAAGCGTGAGTGCGGACTGACCGAGCTGGATGTAGCCAAGACCGACAGAAACGAGCGTCTCAAGTTTGTGCGCTATTGACGGGATGTTCTTGAAGAAGTCTGCTGCTTCCTCAATCGTCATTTCAAGCACGTCGGATATGCTCTTACCGTGATAGCGCACGTCGAGCGTTTCCTGATTGAAGCGTTTTCCCTTACAGACATCACAGACAACGTAGACGTCAGGCAGGAAGTTCATCTCAATGGTAATGGTTCCGTCACCGCAGCAGTTTTCGCAGCGGCCACCCTTTACATTGAAACTGAACCGGCCCGGCTTGTAGCCCTTCATCTTGGCGTCGGGCAGACTGGCGAACAGGTCACGTATTTCGTTGAAGACGCCGACGTATGTTGCCGGGTTCGAGCGCGGCGTACGGCCAATCGGTGTCTGGTCTATGTTGATGACCTTGTCGATGTTTTCAAGGCCGGTCAGTTCCTTGTAATGACCCTCTTCCAGGTGGCTCCGCATGACGCGGTTAGAAACTGCCGGGAAAAAGACGTCGCTGAGCAATGTCGACTTGCCCGAACCTGAAACGCCGGTAATGCACGTAAACGCACCGAGCGGAATGTCGATGGAAACGTCCTTCAGGTTATGCTCTGTAGCGCCACCCAGATGGATGAAGTTACCGTTTCCTTTGCGGCGCTTTTCTGGTATCTGCATGGTAAGCGTGCCGGCGAGATACTGGCCGGTCAGGCTTTCCTTCACTTTCATGACTTCTTCAGGCGTACCCGCTGCGACGACATTGCCGCCGTGAACGCCTGCGCCCGGCCCAAGGTCAACGATGTAGTCTGCTGTTCTGAGCGTCTGCTCGTCATGCTCGACGACAATCAACGTGTTTCCAAGATCGCGCAGGTACAGCAGCGTGTCGATGAGGCGCTGGTTGTCACGCTGGTGCAGGCCGATTGACGGCTCATCAAGGATGTAGAGCACACCCATAAGACTTGAGCCGATCTGCGTTGCAAGCCGGATGCGCTGCGCCTCGCCGCCGGAAAGCGTTGCCGCCTGGCGTTCGAGTGTCAGGTAATCAAGGCCGACATTCTTCAGGAAGGAAAGCCGCGCCTTTATTTCTTTCAGAATCTGCGCCGCAATCTGCTGTTCTGTGGGCGTAAACTGGACGGCGTCGAAAAAGTCGATTGACTCGGTAACTGACAGCTGGCACAGTTCGTGGATGTTCTTGCCGCCCACCGTGACTGCAAGAGCTTCGGGCTTAAGACGGCGGCCCTGGCAGGACTCGCAGAAACTGTGGCGCATAAGGTGCTCCATGTTCTCTTTCTGGCCCTGTGAGAAGCTTTCGTTGTAGCGGCGGCGTATTTCAGGCATGATGCCCGGCCACTGCTGCGTGAACTGGGAAACGCCTGTTCCGTCAGAACGCGTATATTTGAAGGTGATTGTCTCTTTTGTGCCGTGCATGAGCGCGTCGTACTGCCCTTTCGTAAGCTTGTCGAGCGGCGTCTCAAGCGTGAAGCCGAGCTTTTCACTGAGCGCCACAAAACGCGTGTGGTTCCAGTTGCTGTTCACGTTGAACCACTGGATGCCGCCCTCGCTTAATGAAAGCGACTTGTCAGGCACGACAAGGTCTTCGTCAAAGTCCATCTTCTCGCCAAGTCCCGTACACTCAGGGCATGCACCGAACGGGTTGTTGAAACTGAACAGGCGCGGCTGCAGCTCGGGAATACTGATACCGCAGTCAGGACACGCGTTCTTCTGTGAGAAGAAAACTTCGCTGTCGACAGCCTGCTCGCCGCCTGAACGCAGCGCAATCATGATGCCGTTGGCGTACGTCAGCGCCGTCTCAACTGAGTTTGCAAGGCGCTTCCTGCAGTCAGGGCCAATCTTGATGCGGTCGACGACAAGCTCAATGTTGTGCTTCTTCTGCTTATCAAGCTTGATTGTGTTGTCAAGCTCGACCATAAGGCCGTCTATGCGCGCCCGAAGGAAACTTGACTTGATTGCATCCTCAATGATTTTTGTGTGCTCGCCCTTCTTTCCGTGGATGACAGGCGCGAGAATCTGCACTTTTGTACCCTCGCCCCACGAAAGAATGGTGTCTATGATCTGGTCGGTAGACTGCTCTGAAATCTCGCGTCCGCAGGCAGGACAGTGCGGCTTTCCGATTCTGGCATACAGCAGCCTGTAGTAATCGTAAATCTCGGTAATCGTACCGACGGTTGAACGCGGGTTCTTGTGCGTCGTCTTCTGCTCAATGGAAATGGCAGGTGAAAGGCCTTCAATGTAATCAAGGTCCGGCTTGTCCATGCGGCCCAGGAACTGGCGGGCATAGGCGGAAAGGCTTTCGACATACCGGCGCTGGCCTTCGGCGAAAATGGTGTCAAACGCAAGCGAACTCTTGCCGGAGCCCGACAGACCCGAAACGACGATAAGCTTGTTGCGCGGAAGATCTACATTGATGTTTTTCAGGTTGTGCTCGCGCGCACCCCTGATGATAAGTTTGTCACTGCCACTCATATACTATACATTGTATAAGTATTAAAAATATATGCAAGAGGGTGAAACGGACCGTTATATCACATGAAACCGTGCTATACTGATTTCATGGATTCTTTCAAGACGCGCCAGTTTTCTCCGCGCGAAACAATCATCTTCATCTGCCAGCCGGTTCTTTTTCTGGTGGATGTCATCCTTTGCGCCAGAAATGACTTTTTCAACCTGAGCACAGAAGCTGTCGCAAACATCGTCATGGAAATGACAGGCATGGTAGTCTGCGGCTTCCTCTATTTCTCAGTTTTGATTGATGACAGGAAATCACGCTTCCGTGACCTGTTCCTGTTCATGACATTCCACGAATGCATGATTCTGTTCCTTGACAGCACAACCTGGTTCATGCAGTTCAAGCCGCAGTACACCCTGCTCCTTGAAATCGTGAACTGTCTTTTCTTTGTGCTTGGAACTGAAATAATCACGCTGTTCTGGAACACACAGGTTGAAATCATGAACCTGAAAAGCAGGGCAAAACGGCCGCTGTTCGTCACCATCCAGATTCTTGCCGTCCTGCAGATTATCGCCATTATCCTGAACGTGTTCTTCGGTTACTTCTATACAATAGAAAATGCCAATTTCGTACAGAATGCCACAACAAGCAAC
>JAZUFS010000004.1:0-2300 GCA_045640805.1 Treponemataceae bacterium | reverse complement strand
CTGTAAGACTGAACTCTGAATCATAAGACTGTGCAGAGCCTGTGTCACCACCGAGAGTGATGTTTGAAAGCCTGATTTCTGCAAACATGAAGTCTTCAACTTCGCCGGCAACTTCTGTTTTTCTGACGTAGCCTACAAAGTAGAGAGACTTGTCTTCAGGAATGTGTACTGTGACAGTGCCAGATGCATCGCGTGTGAACAGCTTCATTGTGTTGCCGACAAGACCGTCAGCCTGGTCAGTTACACCCTGAGTGAAGATGCTCTTGATTGAGCCTGAGCCGTCTTTCTTTCCGTAGCGGTACTTCTTGAAAGTGTGCTTGAGGCGTGATGTCTCAATCTTGTCACGGGTGATTGAGAAGCTCCAGCCAGATGCGTCTGCAACTTCTGTGAGCGTGAGCATCTTTGCCTTGTCGCCGGTAGCAAGAACTTCTGTTCCGAGAGCCGGATAAGCTTCACCGACTTTCATGCCTTCAGGCCAGAATGAACTGGATGCAGCAATAGCTGTAATAATCCAGATTCCTTTTCCCTTGCCACTGCCTTCTGTTCCTCCGGCGAGC
The DNA here is from genome assembly GCA_045640805.1 of Treponemataceae bacterium. Taxonomy (GTDB): domain Bacteria; phylum Spirochaetota; class Spirochaetia; order Treponematales; family Treponemataceae; genus Treponema_I. The sequence goes on along the minus strand of JAZUFS010000004.1, from coordinate 1,743 downwards.
TCATCAAGAGTCTTGTCAGCATCGCCTGACTTTTCTTCACCTGCATTACCCGTGTAGAGTGCGCAGTCGTCACCAATCAGTTCAAGTTCGTCTTTCATTTGCCTTCTCCTTTCTTTTCAGCTTTGTTATCTGAAGCAGGCTGTTTGACTGCCTGCTCCTTTTTTCTTGTTTTACCGTTCTCAGTCTTGTACTGGGTCGTGTACTTCATCTTCGTCTTCCTCCTTTGTTGGAATTGTTATTACCACAATGCGGATGTCCTCAACATCCTGCACTTCAATGGAATCTGGTGAATCAATAAATGAATCTTCTTCAGTAATGTTCGTGACGATTCTTGTGTTCGGAATTGCGATTCCGTTTTCATTTTCGAGTCGAACAGGAAGGTCCAGGTATTCGTCGAGCGCTTCAATTGCATCGAGAGCCATTTCAAGACCTTCCATGCTTTCTGCAGAGCCCCGTACTGCAAGGCGCACTTTGACGCTTCGAGTAGCGTTATACGCTCTTGCCTGTTTTTCCTTGAAGGTCTTCATGACTGACAGCTGGATGATAAGTCCGCGTTCATCAACGGAGCTTGGAGCAATTACAACCTTAGTCTTAAATGAGGATGATGCAATGTGACGCTCAAGCTGTTCCTGGAATAACTTCAGAGCGTTAAAGGATGTCACTTGTAATTTCCTCCAGCAGCTGTCCTGCTTCCTTGTCTGTTATATAGAAGAATTCGCGCTTTGGAATAACCACCTGCTTCTTAAGGTAGTAGATGATCTTCGGCTTTGAACCCTTCGCCTTCTTGTAGCAGATTGTCCTGCCTATTCTGAATACCGAGCATCCTGATGAGCGTAAGCCGCTGCATACATCTGCCGGTTTATATCCATATTTACGCTGCAGCTGTCTTGTTCCCGCTGCCGGAATCCACAGCCAGTTCTTCCTGGCGGTAATTGTGCCGCCGTTGTTCTGTATTCTGGCGTATGACTTGTTTGTCCCGACTTTTACGATATTGCCGGAAACCTTGTGCGTGATTGAATCACGAAGTGCGCCCGTATCCTGAAGAGGTTTTCCTTTTCCTCTGTATGCAACTGTTGCAGGACTGAGCGGTGTAAAGTTCTTTCCCTTGTAGATGTGGTCGCGGATAAAATCGCTTGCCATGACACCTACGTTATCAAGCTTTACTGACTGTAAATCGTCTGCTATCTGGTCAAGATAATCTGCGACCTGATTCACAGCGAAAAGTCCCGTGCTCTGTGCAGCTTGTGGCTTCTTGGATTCTTTCCAGGAACAACTACCTGTGCTGCAGGAGCTCTTTGTACTGTCTGTGTATTGTCCGTATCAGGGAATGACCCGAACGCAGCAATAACGGTGTTCTTCATCTGCGTGCGGTATTCCCGTCCGGCTTCTTCATGGCCGAGTGCCATGTGAAGCTCGTACAGTGCCTGCATAAGGACAATCTCGCGGATTGTGGCGTTATCCAGGTCAAACTGTACGTTGAGCCAGTGGAGTATAGTACCGATGTACACTTCGGCGCGAGCTACAGCGTCGGTCACAAACTTGTCACTGCCATCGGAAAGCTGCTTGTACAGATTGGCTGAAAGGCGGTTTTCCACTTCTTCCTTTGTAACTGCAGTTCCAAATGGTGAGAACGAAATCTGTTTCTTGGCTGACTTTGCCGGAATGTCAACGATGCTATACTCTTCCATCAGTTACCTCTCAGCTGAGACAGGTTAAAACGCAGATAGCGTTGACGTTTGGAAT
>JAZUFS010000003.1:0-2381 GCA_045640805.1 Treponemataceae bacterium | reverse complement strand
TCTGTTGCCCAGCAGCTGCTTTCCTGGAATGATGCCGCCTTTGACGAAACAAGTACTACGGCCATTTCGTCCAACTGGAATACTCTGTATATTCAGACGTCAGATCTTCTTTTACAATTGACTGAGTTTCCTTATGCCGACAGTCTGTTTGATTCAGAGATAGAAGTTGATCTGAAGGAAATTTATGATAAGTGGTCCTATTTCAATACCGGCTTGAGTTCCCTGGCAACAACCCGTGAGGATCTTTACAGTTATGTTTCCCAGTCGTATACAGAGACGTTTGAAGATTTGACCCGGCATCTTGATTCACTTTACAACAGTCAGTACACATCATTTGTGACCGGTTTCTTTGTCGCCATGATTGTTTCAATCATACTGGTCGCGGTCATTCTGCGACTTGTTACCGGCGGCATTACAAGAAGAATTGACCTGCTCAAGGCGCTTTCTTTCAAGCTTTCACAGAAAGACCTTCGCCATCAGATTTATGACAAGTCAAAAGATGAGCTTGGCGGGCTTGTCCGCGACCTTTCTTCGACAGTATCTGTTCTGAATGAAGTTTTCGGCGACGTAAAAAAATCTGCGTCTACGGTAAAGGAATTCGGTGGCCACGTCAGTGAGATGACAGACGCTACTGCCGCGGCAACAACGCAGATAAAGGCGAGCATGGAATCGCTCAGGAAGCAGTTCGCGACATTGTATCAGTCAGTCGATGTTTCCATGAAGAAGCTTGAGACCATGTCCGATGTTGCACTGTCGCTGATTGTCGACAACCAGCAGCAGTCAGAGTCAATTCAGAGCAACGCACAGAATATGACCGCCATTTCTTCAACAATCAGGACGATTGCATCAACTTCAGAAAAGAAGACGCGCAGTGCGGAGCAGATTCAGGATTATGTTGCCGATGGTGACAGCAAAATCAGTGCTACGACAGATCTTCTTGCAGAAGTTACCGACCAGCTCGATGAGATTGGTGAAGTCATCAACATCATCAACAGAATTGCTGAGCAGACGAACATTCTTTCAATGAATGCCGCTATTGAGTCCGCTCATGCAGGAGAAGCAGGACGCGGATTCAGTGTTGTTGCTGAGGAAATCAGGTCGCTGGCAGAATCTACAGCTGAAAATGCAAGCCATATTGCAGAGTCTATCAACGCAGTTGTGCGCAAGGTCAAGCAGGCCGATGACGCCAGTGCCCTTGCTGCGGAGGCATTTGCCCGCGTCAGTGAACAGGCTGAGGATATGGTAATGTCGCTGAAAGAAATTTCACGTGATATCGGTGAAGCGGATATCGGCATTCAGAACGTGGACCAGCGTACTCAGGATATTGCAGCGACTGCACTGAAAATCAGCGGCGAATGTGACACGCTCAATATTCAGCAGATGGATGTTTCAGAAGCTATGGCCCAGATGCACGGTGTCTTCTTTGAAGTACGTAACGGTGTTGAAGAGATTCAGCATGGCGCTGATGATATTGTAGACCGCGCTCTTGAGGTAAATGAACTCAGTACCGAAAATGCACGCGGAATTGAGTCGCTTACACTGTCGCTTGACCGCTTCCTGACGACAGACGATGAAGAAGAAACGGCTGTAAAGGGAATAACGGAAGAAGAACTTGATGCCTCCATTACAGGGCAGAAGATTGATGGCCCTGTGAACGTTGCAGCCGGACTTGAACTTGAAGTTGATGCAGATGGAATTCCGTCTGTTGGCGAGATGCCAGCTATTGGCGAGATGCCCGCTGTTGTTGAAGGTGATGTAAATCCGTTTGGTGAGGTAGAGAAGAAAGAAGAAAAGCACCATACGTATACGGCAGAACCTGACAACCCGGATGAGCTTTTCGACTACTTCCTTTCCTGAAACTTTTTTTCTGGCAGTACTGCGAACAGCAGCAGCGCCGCAATGTACGGAACTGCCAGGAGCACTGTCGGCGAAATGATGCTGCTTCCCGCAAGCACACTGTCCGCCGCGTACTCAGCTGCCGTGAAAACTAACGCCGCAATCAATGTTCCCGTAAGCGTACGCCGTCCCAGAAAAACTGCCGCGAGTGCAAGCCATCCGCGGCCGGCACTTACGTTCGGGACATACGACGACAGGCGTAACGTGCACAGAATGCCTGCCCACGCAGAACAGACGCCGGCGATTCCCCACGCCGAAATTCTGTACACGGCAGGATTTACGCCGCGGGCAGATAACACGGCATCACTGCTTCCCGTGACACGTGTCCGTAGTCCCCATCTCGTGTGACCGAGCGCCCAATAAAGCACGGCAATGGCAACGGCAGAAATGACAAGAGAAGGTATTCCCGCAAACTGTACCGACGCGGACGTGAACACTGCAGTGTCAGCAACTGCAGTCAGAGTGCCTTGAGACAGAACGCCTTT
>JAZUFS010000002.1:0-5510 GCA_045640805.1 Treponemataceae bacterium | reverse complement strand
CGTACGGTCTGCTCGCCGTTCCTTTTGACCAGGTTGTCCGTGTTCACGCTTCAAGTGGAACGACAGGAACTCCGACCGTCATTTACCTGACAGCAAAAGACGTCGACATGGCAGCTGATACCATGGCACGCGGTCTTGCAGGCGCTGGCTGTACGGCAGATGATACCTGCCAGAACATGATGACCTACGGTCTTTTCACCGGCGGTATGAACTTCCACTACGGTGCTGAGAAAGTCGGAATGACCGTCATCCCGACAAGTTCTGGAAACACACTGCGCCAGATCAAGTTCATGCACGATTTCGGCACATCAGTTACCCACGCAACACCAAGCTACATGCTGCACCTGCATCAGGCAATCAAGGAAAGCGAGTGGAAGCGCGAGGACTTCAAATGGAGAATCGGTATTTCCGGTGCAGAGCCATATTCAGAAGAGCTCCGCAACAAGATGGAGAAGGAACTGGGCATTGAAGTTTACAACTGCTATGGCATGAGTGAACTCAACGGTCCTGGCGTTGCATTTGAATGCCAGCTGCGCCAGGGAATGCACGTCTGGGAAGACCGCTACATCATGGAGATCATCAACCCGGAGACACTGGAGCCTGTAAAGGACGGTGAGGAAGGCGAGCTTGTCATGACAATCCTCTGGCGTGACGCAATGCCGCTCCTGCGGTACAGAACACGTGACCTGACACACGTCATCACAGAGCCGTGCCCATGCGGAAGAACACACCGTCGCATCGCACGCTTCACCGGCCGCACAGACGATATGCTCATTATCAACGGCGTCAACGTCTTCCCGAGCCAGATTGAGGAAGTACTCCTGAAAGAGAAGGGAGTCGGTGCAAATTACCTTATCGTTGTTGAGAAGAAGGGTGATATGGATAAACTTACCGTTCAGGTTGAAGTTACTCCGGAACTCTTTGCTGATGATGCCCGCGTCATGAATACACTGCGCGACAAACTACGCGAAGAAATGTCTGCCCTTATCACCATTAAGCCGATTATCGAGCTTAAGGAACCGGGTTCAATCCCGACGACAGAAGGCAAGGCAAAGCGCGTAAGCGACCTGCGCCCGAAAGCATAAACACGACCGGTCCCGCGTCATAAAGAGCTCCGTCAGAAATGGCGGGGCTTTTTTTTTGAATCAGGATGTACCAGGGGACGGTTCTGTGGTTCAAGAATGTTCAGGAGTGTTCTCCTTAAAAAAGGAGTAGTCGCAATCTTTATGTATAGATATTGGAGAGATTTAATACAATAGAGATATAATTATATATAGTATATAAAAATACGGGAAAAAATCCCGAATTTTCGGTGTTTTTTCCCTTAATCCCGAGTCGCTTTTATCATATAATAGTAGTATCGGAATACTATTGGTGAAAAGTCTGTTATGAAAATTCGTGGTTTGCTGATGTTGATTATTGCGGCATGTATTCTTGTTGCGTTCCCTCAGTCTCTGTGTGCGCAGAGCGATGGCGGCAATACGCTCCGTGTCATTCCGTACACAGTCATGGCTACGACAGACGAACCGGTTTCTGTTTTAACTTTCAGTCCTGATGGCAGTAAATTGCTGGGTGCTTCCGGCAGTTCAGTCATTATATGGGATGCAGTCACATTGGAAGAGAGCCAGACAATTCAGAACGGGGAAGCTGCCGTCAAAGTGGTGAAAATAAGCCCGGACTCAGGCAGCTTCCTTGCTGTTCTGGATGACGGGACTGTGATTGTCCGTTCGATTGAAAATTTTCAGGAGCTTGTCCACTTCAAGATAAACTCTGTAAATCCGGTGATGGATGCGTCTTTTCTGACAAATACATATTCCGTCGCAATTCCTATGGATGACGGTACAACACTGTGCAACTGCTTCATCCTTATGATGACGGGAAATATCATCCCGGAAAAAATTGCTGAGTTTGAAGGCATGATTTATGCGGTTGATGCCAATCGCGAGGGAACCGCACTTCTTGCGTCAACTGCAGATGGAGGTGTGCACTACATCAATACTGAAACGGATGAGATCGTCGCTTCGTATGTTGCAGACACTGAAGTGGCTCTTCCGGCAGCTTTCTTCCCGGATGGAGAGTCATTCATCTACGCAGCTGAAGATGGCATTCTTACCGTGCGGAATATTGCGGGCGAAGTACTTTTTACCGTGACAGTGCCTGAAAAACCGTGCTGCCGCGTCGTGTTCTCACCAGACGGAAAATCATTTGCCGTGCCTGCCGAAGACGACACGATCAGAATTTACGATTCAGAGAACGGCAGCCTTGTACTTTCACTCAAGGCTCCTGCATCATCCGACGGGTCACACCGCATACTGGACGCGGCATTCAGTCCGGATGGCGATTACCTGTTCACGACGTTCGAGAACGGGCAGCTTATCCGCTGGACACTGAACAGCCTGTTCATTTCGGAAATGTCAGATGGCGGTACTTCATATCAGAATCGTGACATCCCCGAATGGATGTACCAGCTGCCGTACATTCCCGCAAGTGTCAGTCAGGTAACGATTCCCAATGCGTCGCTGTTCCTGGGTGCGGGATACACGGTACTGCTTGAGTCATACTACCCGGGCAGTTTTGACGTTGACTTCGTCTTCAAGAAGAGAATTAATGAGACGTCAATGGTGTGGGGCGCAGAACTTACGGGAGGTACCGGCATGCCAAACGAACGGTATCCGTATGCGTACCACCTGAATGAGCAGTTTGGCGGTGGCGATTTACCGGCGCCATGGCTGTATTCGTTTGCACCGCTCGCTGTTTTGGGCTATGAGCTGTACGACGATGATGACAACCGCCTGTTCTTTGACGTGTTTGCAGGCCCGAGATTCCGCTTCCTGTGGGACAACAGCTTTGCGATGAGCCTTAGTACGAGGCTGTATCCGAGTGTTGAGGCTGGAATTGCTGCCGGCCTTGATTTCAAGGGATTTACGGCGAAAGTATCCTTCGCGTACAACACGCAGGTCGCATTTACTGCTTCGTGTACGATAGGTTATTCGTTCAGATTCAAGCCGAAAGGAGAGGAAATATATGAAATGGAGGATGCAGTTGAAGAAGAAGAACTTCCTGTCATTACTGAAGAGTAGCGTAGTGCTGCTGATGCTGCTTGCAATGCTGTCAGTCAGTTCCTGCAGCGGTCCTACAGTGGATGACATGGTGGAAGATTACAACCAGATTTTTGATTCTGGAAGACGTCAATAATTGTGAACAACGCGATGTAGTCGCTGGTTTATACAAAAGTTAATGAATAAGGAGAGAACAATGAATAAAAACGTAAAATTGTTCCTGAGTGCACTGATGTGCATTCTGCTGCTGGTTTCCTGCAAGCCTGTTTCAGACTGCGGAAAAGTTTACGGCTCAAAAGAAGTGTACGGCAAGGCTACACTGTCAATTGGAATTGACGAAGTCATTCCAACGGGTGCTCGTACCATCCTGCCAGATACCTGGACGGATGCACGTTCTCAGGCACTTACATACAAGCTGACCGGTTCAAAAACACAGAACAGTGCAACAAATGAAGTAACCGGACAGAACGGATTCACCTATGCCCAGATTTCAGGCGGTACGGCAAAGATCAATCTTGACCCTGCAGTATGGTACCTGACACTGACAGCATATCAGGGTGATGAAGTAGCGCTTGTTTCACCGGAATGCATGGTCGATCTTACCGGCGGAAGTGCAAGCTATACTTTCGCACTTGCTGCTGAAAGAAATACAAACGCAACTGGTGAACTTAAGGTAGATGTAACATTTACAAAGCCATCTAACTTCTACAGGGTTGTTTATGGTCTGTATCCGACAGGAGCTCAGGATGCAACTGCAGTAACTGGTATTAAGACTGGAGAAACAGAACCATCAGGATTAAGCTATGAGCTTCAGCTTGCGGGTCTGACAACTGTCAACTCTACAAACGGTACCTATAAGTTCGGCCTTGATGTTTCTGCTGTTAAGGCAGGCAACTACTACTTCAATGCAAACTTCATTGATGCAGAAGGCAGAACGTTTGCGTACTACACAGAAAAGGTCACAATTGACGGTGGAAACATTTCTCAGAAAGCATTCACCCTGCCGGACATCTTTGAAAAGCCACCTGTTAATCCGACTAACTTTGCCGTTACCTATGCATATAACGATAACGCATTGAATTGTGTAGAACTGGCAGCTGGTGCTTCTGCTCCAGATTCCTATAAAGCAACATTTACCTGGACAGATAATTCAGATAATGAAACAGGATTTGAACTTATCCTTACTGATGGAAATGGTGATGAGGTTGACCTTGATGCAGAAGGCGTCATTGTTGACGGAAGTCTTTCTGCTTCTTCAACAACAGTTACCATAAATCTTTCAACTGGTGTCGTCTATGAAGCTACACTGCGTGCAATAAACAGATATGCTCCATCTTTCGAAAATGATGGAACAAAGCAGTCTCTTGATGATATCAACCTGTTCACCGTAACTTACGATCTGAATGGTGGTGTTGTTCAGACTGGAAATAGTACTGCAACTGCTGAAACAACAGTCAAGTACGTAAAGCCGTTTGCCGGTGCTGTACCACACACACTGCTGTCTGGTTCAAATGCAAGCTTCCCATATGTCAAGAAGACAAACTATGAATTTGTTGAGTGGCGTACTAACGTTGCAGATGCAGCTACAGTATATGCTGCACTTCCTGATGCTAATACTGGTAACGTAGCAATTACTGCTTACTGGCATTCAATTCTGAATGTTGGTGCATCATTGCCGAATTACAACAGTCTGCCAGTCAACCTGATTCAGGAGACACATAGCACGGTAACAGAATTCCCGGCAGATTCCGGTAGTGCATCAATTACATTGACAGCTATTGAAGGCATTGAAAACGTATCATTCGCCCTCAAGAACAATGCAACAGAAACAGCAATAACAGAGCATGTCACCATTACTCCTGCTGCAGGAGAGACTCTGGCACAGTTTACCTGGTCATTCGGTACTGTAGAAGCAGGTACATACAGACTCGAAATTGAAGCAACAAAGGATGACTTCCCGTTGTCCAACGTTCTCTACTTCAAGATTACACGGTAATCAGACTGACCGGAAAGCGTCGCCCTTGTGGATGATGCTTTCATATGACTGATGAACGCTCCGTCAGAAATGGCGGGGCGTTTTTTTGTGTGGGCAGGGGCGTTAATCGAGGTTGAGTTCCATGATGTCAGGAAAGTTGCAGTTCAGCCAGCCGTTTCTGCGTCAGTCCCCGTGCCATCCTTACCTGCTTTACTTTTGCCGGACTTTTATCTACATTCTGTCTGATAAGCGCATCCGCCGATTCCACAAACTTTGAAATGTCGGCTTCGTGCAGAATATACCGGTCCAGAATTGAAGATGGCACAAGCCCGTATTGCTGCAAATCGGAAAAACGGAATGCCCGGCGATAGTGATCAAGGGGATGAACCAGGGGACGGTTCTATGGTAAGATGTGTGTATGAAGGTCGTTTTCTTCAGTTCATCCACAAACGCGTATGACGGCTCCTCTTTTCACT
>JAZUFS010000001.1:0-2913 GCA_045640805.1 Treponemataceae bacterium | reverse complement strand
CATGTGTAGAAAAATATGATTTAGAAAATACAAAAATTTTTCTTATGATTGTAAAAATTGGAAAAGATGAAGAAATATCTATATTAAAATTTGATTTAAAAAAAATAAAAGAGAATTTTGGCGAGGTTCAAAAATATGAATCAGAAAAATGTAAACAATGGATTGAGTACTGTAATTGAATAATAATGCATTAGAATTCTTAAAGATAAACGCACCCTTTCCACCAGATAATTATCTCGACAAATATCACCTTAAAGAAATTCAGATGAACCTGTTTGATGAACCATATGAAGGAATCGACTCTCGTGCAAATTCAGTCCGTTCCTCAGCCGCAATGATTTTCAACACAATAGGAAAATCTGAAATCATAATCGATGGAAAAAAATACACAAACATCGAATATGAATACGAATTACCAGCAATAGATAATAAAGACAATTCCGACCATAATCATTCAGCTCACTTAGATGTAAAACTTGAAGCAAAAGATGAATTGTTGTTTATAGAAGCAAAATGTCTGGAGTGGTTGAGTTCTCCTAAAAATCTGAACAAGGCTTATTTATCTGATCGATGTTATTATGATTGTACAGGAAAAGCAATTTCAAAATTTAAAAATGCCTTTTTATGTCTTTTGAAATATCCTCAGGATTATAAGGCAAAAGAAAAAGCTGTTAATTATGAACGGTATGATGCAGTTCAAATGACTATTCATATTCTTGGAATATATAACTGGTGCGTAAATAACAAAGAAAAACTACCAGCAAAAATTACCCTAATGAATATAGTCTGGAATTATGATTGCGATGAGTATAATAGGGAAGAAAAAGAAGCCCATGAATTTGTCGGATTTGCGAATCTTACTTTTAGAAATCTCTTTGATGAACTTGGAGTAAAAATTAAGGTTGAATATGTTCGCTATTCAGATTTCTTGAATCGTGTTGATTGGACTAATAGTCAGGAGCGCAGAAAATATCTGAAAAGATATGAACCAAATGAACAATATATTGATTAAAAATCGAAGAAAAGTGGGAATTTCAAACTGGCAAAATCGAGGAGTTTTTCGTCGGCATTGACACAGATAACTTCTTATCCCGTCACCCTGAGCGAACTCTCATCCCCGCTGACCAAGGCACCCGCCTGCTCGCACCGGTGGCTTCCGTTCAAGCCCTGGCGCGATTATTCAGTTAAAAGTGATTTAGTTTAAAATAAAAAACTCCTTCCGTTTGGAAGGAGTTATGCTCCCGCGCCAGGGCTTGAACCAGGGACCCACAGATTAACAGTCTGTTGCTCTACCGACTGAGCTACACGGGAATGTCATCAGCTTGCGCTGCAACAGTCGATATACTACAAAAACCGTATAAAAATGTCAATAGGGTTTCATTTCTTCAGCTTCTGGAACAGCTTGCGTATCAGGCCGATCTTGCCGAAGCAGAGCCACCACAGAAGTGCCAGTACGAGCAGGGCAGGAATGCCGAATACGACGAGTGCGACTACTCCAAGAGCAATGTACTGCAGGAATGTGGTGAAGTTGCTGAGCAGGCTTGAAAGCCGGTTGCCGAGCGTGATGCGCTGGAAGCCTTCTTCTTCCTTATCTGCGGGCAGTTCAAGATACACTGAAAGCGTGCTGTAGTTTATCTGGTTTGAAAGGCGGTTCATCTGTCCCTGCATCGACTCAAGATCTGACTGTACCTGGTTCAGTTCAGACTCAATGCTGATGAGATCTGCCATGTTTACAGCTGATTTCAGGTAACTGTTCAATCGTTCATACAGAATCTGCTTTGCCTCGATGCGGCCCTGCAGGTCATAGAAGCGCTCGGTTACGTCGTTTGTGTTGATGTTCCTGCTGACCATGACGCCAAGTGAGCCGATGCCTGTCATCGCCTCATCAAAGCGTTCTGCCGGAATGCGCAGCGTGAGTGAGCGGCTGCTTTTCCACGAGCTGCTGTCAGACATGTAGCCGCCGAGCGCCGTTCCCCAGCTGATGACGGCCTGTTCCGCTTCATCAAGGTTTTCAACTTCAAGGGTGAGCGAGCCGTTTTTAATCAGTTTCCGCTCAACAGTCGCCGCGCCATCAGTTCCGGTTGCGCCGTTTTCCGGTGAGGGCACGGCCGCCATGTCATACGCTTCCTCGGTAGCATAGCCTGCATACGAAGCGTTTACGGCGCCGAAACTTGCTGTCGGTGAAACGACCTTGGCGCTTGCTGCCATTGTCCGCGATGATTTTGCTGCGCCAGTTTTTGCACCACAGCCTGTAAAAATCACGAGAACAATCGTGAGTGTTGCAATCAAAATAAAAGAGTGTCTGTTCTTCATCATATCCATAATATACTCACAAACAGATTGAATGTGTAATGGTTACGCGCTACAATAGTGTCAGCCGGCCATCCTGCAACCATCAGCTGATGCTATCCGGCGGCATAGGAATGAGTGACAAGAACCAGATAAACATGACGGAAGGGCCCATCTTCGGCAAGCTCCTTCAGTTTTCAATCCCGCTTATTTTTTCAAGCGTACTGCAGCTTCTGTTCAATGCTGCGGATATCGTTGTGGTCGGGCGTTTTGCAGGCGACAACTCGCTTGCGGCAGTCGGTTCTACAGGTTCACTCGTCAACCTTCTGGTCAATCTGTTCGCTGGCCTTGCTGTCGGAACGAACGTCGTCGCCGCCCACTTCTTCGGGGCTGGGAAAAGTAAGGAACTTAAGGAAACCGTCCACACGTCAATCCTCGTCGCACTGTACAGCGGCATCATCCTGACGGTCATCGGCGTGTTCTTCTCAAAGTACATCCTCATGGCGATGCAGGCACCTAAAGACGTGCTCGACCTCGCCACCATCTACCTGCGTATTTACTTCGGTGGCATTACCGCAACAATGCTCTACAACTTCGGCAGCGCACTGCTCAGGGCAAAGGGCG